>CAJTMU010000114.1 GCA_910577365.1 uncultured Oscillospiraceae bacterium
ACCATTAAAAGTATTACCGGGAGAAGGTGGATTTTGTCTATAGGATGATTAGATATTAGTATAAGAATTACATAAAGTGTAATTGAGTTTGTGAACCAATCCAAGTTTTCGTCACTTGCACTGGCTTAATTTGATGAAGATTAAAAAGGCTATTTATTGCTGCGACGCCGTGCAAAACAGTGCCGACGCTCTTGTAAAACAATAAATCCCGCTGCCATAGGACAACGGGATTTTATTATGCATAAAGAAACAATTATCTCTTCGAGAACTGGGGAGCACGTCTTGCAGCCTTCAAGCCGTACTTCTTTCTTTCCTTCATTCTCGGGTCGCGAGTGAGGAAGCCCGCCTTCTTGAGAACGGGGCGCAGCTCGTCGGAATACTGGAGCAGCGCTCTGGAGATACCGTGACGGATAGCGCCCGCCTGACCGGTAACACCGCCGCCCGCAACCGTGCAGACGATATCGAACTTCTCGACAGTATCGGTAAGAGCAAGAGGCTGTCGAACTATCAGCTTAAGAGTATCCAGACCGAAATATTCGTCTATACCTCTGCCGTTTATGGTGATAGCACCGCTGCCGGGATAAACTCTTACTCTTGCAACGGAGTGCTTTCTTCTGCCTGTTCCGTAGTAGTAGTTAGATTCGTACATATTCAGCCCTCCTTAAAACTTATACTCAACGGGCTTCTGAGCCGCGTTTTTATGCTCCGCACCTGCGTAGCAGCGCAGTCTTGTAAGAGCCTTTCTTCCGATGGTATTGTTGGGCAGCATGCCGTTGACAGCCAGCGTCATAGCCTTTTCGGGCTTCTCCGCCATAAGCTTGTCGTAGCCTACCTCCTTAAGGTGACCAATCCAGCCCGTGTGCCATCTGTAAACCTTATTCTCCAGCTTCTTGCCGGTGAGCACCGCCTTAGAGCAGTTGATGATAATTACATGATCGCCGCAGTCGCAGTGAGGTGCGAAAGTGGGCTTGTGCTTGCCTCTGAGCAGGTGAGCAGCCATAGCCGCAACACGACCGAGAGGTCTGCCTGCCGCGTCGAGAATATACCAGCTGCGTTCCATTGTTTCAGCCTTAGGCATATATGTTGACATATTACTTCCTCCTTATTTGTATTTATCGCCATTTCAAATGGAAATGTCATCACAACATTGATTATTATACACTTTTACCCATACTTTGTCAAGGGCTTTTTCCCTTAAATTTTAAATATATCCCCTATCCTCTGTATTTCTCTCTGATTCCCTGCTTTTTTCTCTCTTTCTCGCGTTTCATTTCATTTTACGCGTCACGCGTTTTTTCCTGCCCAACGCCCATCGTAAAGCGTCTGCATGAGAGTATAACGCTGTATCAAGGCTTGACTTTTATAAAGGCGCATGATATACTTAATACAATTTTATATGCAAGGAGAAATGCTATGAAAGAAATAATCGTATATGAAATGGTTCTTAAAGGAGACTTGCCAAACAGCGATATAAACTGTACTCCTTTCCAAAAAAGATATTGGAACGAATATATGCAGATATACAACGAATGCTTTTATGACATGCGAAAGGATTTGGAGATTGAGCCGTTAAATTTCTACTCCGATTATTCTCAAATGGAGAATAAAATAAACGATACCTTCCTTTACTTTCAATACGGGGTGATAATCGGAGCAGTTTCCTGTTTCGGAAACGAACTTGATGACTTAATAGTCAATAAACCCTTTCAAAAGCGCGGATACGGACAGCAACTGCTTATTTGGGGAATAAATCATATATTTAAGCAAGGATACAGCGAAGTCGTTTTACACACAGCCGAGTGGAACGATGGTGCAATAAAGCTATATTTAAAAACAGGCTTCACTTTAAATAAAAAAGAAAAAATCCGATAGCCAATCTATTATTGCACACCCAAAAATCACGTTAAACAGACACTACGGTCATTTTATTTATTAAATTTCCCGCCGTACGTTTTTTATCTCCGTGTTCATTTTGGGATTATCTGTACGACCGAATAGATAGTCCAGCGAAACGTTGAAATAATCAGCTATTGCCAGCAAGGTTTTATAATCCGCCTCGCGCACGCCGCTCTCATAGCGGCTTATGCTGTTCTGACTCATATTCAGCTCTATCGCGAGCCGCGTCTGGGAGATTTTACGCTTTTCTCTCAATTCCTTTAATCTGATTATGATAATCGCCCCCCTTGACAAAACTATACCATAGTGGTATAATTAAATTATCCCGTTTTGGGATAAAAATACATTTTAATCAGGGGGGTATTAAAAATGAAAATGAAAAATTCAAATGCTGATGTAGAATCAGCATTTGAATTGATGATAATTTTGTGGGCAATATGCTATTTTTTGTGCAAAGTTCTTTTTCATGGCAAGATAATTATTCTGATTATAGCCGATGTCGGCTGCTTTTAAAGCGGCAGCGCCAGTATCCGATTTCAAGCAGTAAAATCCCGCGCGGACCTTTGATGTCCTGCGCGGGATTTAATTTCTCTGCATTAAAAACAATTTTATATCAGTTTATCCAGTTCGTTTTTAAGTCGGCGCTTCATATCATAAAGCTCCTGAGGAGAGGGTCTGGTGCTGTCGTCGTACATAATATTCATGGGAAGCCACCAAACGGGACCCTTTCCGTTGTTTCCGTAACCGTCAAGGTCGCCGTTTCGTCTCGGATATAAGTGCCAGTGCAGATGAGCGTCACCCATGCCGAGCAACTCATAGTTCATCTTATCAGAGCCAAATGCCGCCGAAGCTGCCTGAGCGACGAGCGACATTTCCTCAAGGAATTTCATTTTAAATTCCCTGTCCAGCCTAAAAAGTTCCGTTTCATGTGTCTTGCACAAGAAAAGCGTAAAACCTTTGAAATACTGATGGTCGCCGATAACAGCATATCCTGTTTCAAACTCTTTGACAAAATAAGGATTTTCTCCCTTTTTTATCATCTCTATTCTGTCGCATATAAGACACATACACCCTCCATCAGACCTTGCAGTAGACTACCGCGTAATCAAAGGGCGCAACGGTTATCCTGCCGTTTTCTATGCCCCTGTCGTAGCGGTCAAAGGCTACCTTAAAATTGTAGAACATATCCGTACATTCGTTCCGTATTTCAAAGCTGCGCCCGCGGGTGGATTTGTTGAGATAGATTATGGCGGCGTCGCGGGTTATCTTATCGTACCGCGCAAATACGCACACTTTATCGTCCACCTCTATAAATTCCATCTCTCCCTGCTCGAAAGCGCGCGTTCCCTTGCGAATCCTCGAAAGCTGCTTTGTAAACTCTATAAGGTCGAGATTTTCATTTCCCCATGGATAGCAGCGGCGGTTAAATGGATCGCGGTAGCCCTCCATGCCCGCCTCGTCGCCGTAGTATATCGACGGAACACCCGGCAGGAAGAACTGAAGCACCATTGCGCATTTCATCAGCGAAACGCCGTACATATACTGTGCCCCATCAAGGTAGCGCTCACTCTGCCAGTCCTTGTCGTGCCAGCCTACCTCCTCGCCGCCGAAGTAGGTCAGCGCCCTCTCCGTATCATGGGTGGAAAGGAAATTCATCAGCATATCAATTGCGGGCTTGGGGTAGTGATCCAATATAGTCATGATGCTTTCCTTAAAAGCTCTTCCGTCCGCATATTTTACATATCGAAGAATTGCTTCCTTAAAAGGGTAATTCATCACGCTGTCCAACTGACCGCCAATAAGGTAGCGCCTGCGCACGCCGTAGCTTTCCTTGTTGGTGGCGTCCTCCCAGACCTCTCCGTAAATTATTTTGTCCTTGCCCATCTTCTTGACTGCCTTGTTGAGATTGTCAAGAAACTCGTCGGGCAGCTCGTCCGCAACGTCCAGACGCCAGCCGCGCGCTCCAGCCTCTATCCATTTTTGCAGAATACCGCCGTCGCCGCAGATATAGTTCGTGTACTGTTCGTTATTCTCGTTAACATTAGGCAGCGTAGTAATTCCCCACCAGCTCTCATAGCGGTCAGGATAACCCGTAAAGCTGTACCACGGAAAATAGGGGCTGTTTTTGTCCCGATAAGCGCCCGTGTCGCTGCCATAGCGCCCAAATTTGTTGAAGTAGACTGAATCCGCGCCCGTATGCGAGAAAACTCCGTCGAGGATAATGTCTATCCCCATCTCACCCGCCTTTTGGCAAAGCTCCCTGAAATCCTCCTCGGTGCCGAGCATGGGATCTATTTTTTCATAATTTGCGGTGTTGTAGCGGTGGTTTTCATGCGCCTCAAAGATGGGATTAAGGTAAATAACCGTAACACCGAGGCTCTGAATATATGGCAGCTTTTCGATTATTCCCTGCAGATCTCCGCCAAAATAGTCGTTATTGCGCACCACGCCCTTGTTGTCGGGCTTGTAGTAGGGCGTTCCCCACCAATCCTCGCGTATTACCCTGTCCTCGGGAATATTCTCATGTACCGCGCCGCTCTTGGCAAAACGGTCGGGGAATATCTGATACATAATTCCCCCGCGGATAAATGATGGTGTATAAAAATCGTGATCGAATACGGTAAGCTGGAACAACTCCTCACCCTCGAATACTCCCACAGAAGCGCCGCTGCGCTTTATATAACGGCGGCGTCCGTCCAGAACGCAGGTGAAATAGTACTGGTGCATTCCTGTGTTATTTGGCGTAAAAACGCAGGTATAAGTATTGTCCTCGCCGCTCTCGTCCTGAAGCTCAAGCTCTATATACCGCTCCTTATACCCCGGGCGGAACATTACCAGCGTAAGATCCTGAACCTGTGAGCTTTTGGGTATGCGCACGTTGAAAATGCTTGGCTGACCCTTGCGCAAAGCACCGAAGGGGTGCTTGTAGCTGCTGTCAAAGCAGTCGAACAGAGGTACGCCCATTAAAACCAGCTCCTTCTAAATAATATTTTAAAGATAAAAAGAGTTAAATGTAAGAGGTTTAACCACACAAACAGCAAGGTCCTCTTTACAATCTGTATTTAAAGTTGACCTTAAGCTATTATTTTAAATAATTTCAAAATTCCCGCAATCGCGCGGAGTTAACGTAGTGAACGAAGCGCGACTGCGGGAATCTGTCAGAATTTGCTCTACAAATTCTGACACTTTAAGATATTTCCTGCAACGATATTACATTGCAATTGTTTTTTACCGCTGATATTTCAGATTCCAGATATCGCGCGCATAGTCGGCAACGGCTCTGTCGGCGGAGAAGCGTCCCGCGCCGGCAATATTGTACAGTGACTTTTTGTTCCAGTCCATGCTGTCGCGGTAAACCTCGCTTGCATAAGCCTGCGTGCCGCGGTAGCTGCCGAAATCAGCAAGCGCCATATAGAAATCCTTGAACTTGATGGAGTTGGCAAGCTCCTCGAAAGTAGCGCCGTTTATACCGTTATACATACGCTGGATAGCATCCGCGATAACGGGGTTGGAGTTGATATAGCTCTCAGGGTGATAGCCCTTTATGCGCAGCTCATTGACCTCATTGGTTCTCATGCCGAAGATAAAGATGTTGTCTGTGCCAACCGCCTCATGTATCTCAACGTTAGCACCGTCGTAAGTTCCCAATGTAAGTGCGCCGTTAAGCATAAGCTTCATGTTGCCCGTTCCCGATGCTTCGGTTCCCGCGAGAGATATCTGCTCTGATATCTCGGCAGCGGGCATGAGTATCTCAGAAAGCGTTACGCAATAATCCTCAAGGAATACGACGCTCAGTTTCTCATTGAGCTTGGGATTGTGCTTTATCTCCTCGCCTATGCACCATATCATCTTAATTATCTGCTTGGCGATATAATACCCAGGTGCAGCCTTTGACGCGAAAATATATGTCTTGGGAACAAAAGGCGCGTCGGGATTCTGAATGAGGTAATTATAGTCCGCCAGAATATTCAGCGCGTTAAGCTGCTGCCTCTTGTATTCATGCAGACGCTTTACCTGAACATCAAATATGCTGTCGATGTTCAGCTTTGTGCCGGTGGTCTTTTCAACGTGATTAGCAAACTTTATCTTATTTTCACGCTTTATCTTCCCAAGCTGCTCAAGCACCGAGCTGTCATTCGCGAATACCTGGAATTTTATAAGCTCGCTTGCGTCCTTTTTGAAGCCCTCGCCTATGCACTCGGTCAACAGGTCGGTAAGACCGCGGTTGCTCTGAAGCAGCCAACGGCGGTAAGCGATGCCGTTTGTAACGTTTTTGAACTGGTGGGGATTATCAAGCGCCTGAAGCTTGAACACATCATCCTTGATTATCTGACTGTGCAGCTTGGAGACTCCGTTTACACTGTGCGAAGCCGCAACGCAGAGATTTGCCATATGCACCTTGTTGTCCTGTATAATGGACATCTTGGTGACCCTCTCGCTGTCCTGCGTTCTCGCAAAAAGCGCTTCGCAGTAGCGGCGGTTTATTTCGCAGATAATCGTATATATGCGGGGGAGGATGTTTTTGAGCATTGTCTCATCCCACTTTTCCAGCGCTTCCGCCATAACCGTGTGGTTGGTGTAGGCGAAAGTGTTGGTTACGATATGCCACGCCTTTGC
>CAJTMU010000115.1 GCA_910577365.1 uncultured Oscillospiraceae bacterium
AAGCAAGCGCCCCCGCACGGATGTTGTCGCTTGAAGCAGTGGGAATATCCGAGATCATTTCGGGCATGGCGGTCACCGTAATAATAAAGCACCTTGATATTTCACGGACGTTTTATGTCGATGATGACCAGCACATATTTGACGGCGGGGACAAGCACCGAATGAGCCTTAAACTGAACTATGCGAGGGACATTCAGAAGCCTATCATCGTTGCGGCGGCTTCGGGCAGCAAGGAGGGCGGCAACGTTTATTTCCACGGCGGAGATTATTACGTCAGCGCGAACTCCACAACGCCCATCACAAGAGCGAACGCGGGTCCCGCAAAAATCATCAAAATTTCTAAGGGTGCGCTGCATCCCTATTATCTGCAGCATACAGACCAGACGAGCGTCGTTTACGGCTGGGTAGACGAAGGAACATTCAGCGCAGCGAGCGCGGCAAAATCAACAGGAAGCAATACAGATAAGACTGTTAAATTTTACGGTGGTAACTACTATGTCAGCGCCAACTCAACTGTACCCATTAAAAAAGCGAGTGCGGGTCCTGCGAAGATTATACAGGTATCCACAGGATCATTACACCCCTATTACTTACAGCATACAGATGGGTCAAGTGATGTGTACGGTTGGGTGGACGCAGGAACATTCGGTTAAGGAGGGTGCTATGGCAGGAGCCGAAACAAGTATTAAACAGGCTATCCAGGAAATGGCAAAGGTCGGCGCTCCCGAACTGCTGGAGGGTACGGTCATATCGGAAAGCCCCCTGCAAATCCAGATAGCCAATGACAGTAAGCTGATTATTTCCGAGGCGATAACCGTTGTACCGCGTCATCTGACGGAATACAAAACCACTCTCGATATAAAATTTTCGGGAGATACCGCACTGGACAGCACGACCACGGTCAATTCCCTACACAGCCACAAGCTGGAAAATTTCAACATTTTCAACGCGGAGCTGGCCGTACACAACGAGCTGAAAAAGGGCGAAAAAGTCCACGTTCTCGCTATTAACCACGGCAAAAAATTCTATGTGATGGATAGGGTGAAAGAATGAGTGAGATTGTTTTATCAACCCCTATTGAAACGATAGAGGAGGCGCAGGAAGCTCCGTCAAAAACTTACCGCCTTGATATTGAGCGCGGGCGGATCGTTGGAACTATCGACGGGATAGAAGCGGTGAGGCAAGCAATACAAAAAGCGATCATCACTCCCCGATTTAAGTGCCTGATATACGACAATCAGTACGGCAGCGAGATTGAAGAAACGATAACCGCAAAGGACGCCGACGAGAATTATGTGAGGGCGACCGCCGAGGGCTTTATCAAAGACGCGCTGCTGCCCGACAGTCGAATAATCGACATAAGCGATTTTGAGTTTGACTTCGCGAACGACGCGGCGCATATAAAATTTACCGCGGAAACGATTTTCGGGCAAACGGACATTGAGGAGGAGATCTGATGTTTGAAGCGTATACCTATGAAAGGCTCCTTGAAGAGGTTCTGGACGGAGCGCCCGAGGGGATAGACACCAGACCCGGGAGCATTTTCTATGACGCGGTCTCGGGAATATTGATAAAGCTCGCGAAATTCTACACCGACCTCGATACCGTGATATATCTGACGCAGCTTATGACAACGGGCGGGGAGTACCTCGACCTGAAAGCCTCGGAGTACGGCATTACGCGGCTTCCCGCTACAAAAGCCGAATACGCCTTTAACTATGAGGGAACGGAGCCCGACGCGGGAGAGCGCTTTTTCGCAGAGGAAAGGTACTTTACGCTCTGCAAGGACAACGGGCGGATATATCTTAAAGCGGACGAAGCGGGAACTGCCGCGAATAATATCTATTCGGGGACAGCCGCTATATCGGTCAACAATATCAATGGGCTTACTGCCGCGAGCTTCGGTGAGATAGAGAATTACGGCACGGACGACGAGGACGATGACAGCCTGCGGGAGCGCGTCCGCGGTAAGCTCGCAGGCTCGGCACAGAACGGCAACAAGCAGCACTATAAAACCTGGTGTGAAAGCGTCGAGGGAATAGGCAGGGCGCGTATCACTCCGCTCTGGAACGGTCCGAATACGGTCAAGGCTACGCTTATTACCCCTTTAGGGGGGGCTCCGAGCGCTTCCGTTGTAGCGGCGGTGCAGGAATATGTAGACCCTGCCACAAAGGGTTATACGGCGGTTGTGAACGGCAGGACGTATGTTGTCGGGGACGGTCTGGGGGAGGGAGTTGCAAACCTGGGCGCTCATTTTACGGCAGCCGCAGCGGAAACGGTCAATATTTCGCTGTCGGTCAACGTCGAGTTTGTCAAAACTATTACGCGGTCGACCGTTGAAGATGAAATAAGATCCGCAGTCGAGAATTATCTCAGAACCCTTACGCTGGAGACGGAGGAAAGCACCGTTGTAAGAATAACGGTAATAGGCGCTATCATAAGCAGCATTGGCAATGTGCTGGACTATAACAATCTGACGCTTAACGGCAAGGCTGACAATATCGTCATTGATGAAAACAGCGTGCCGGAACTTTCGGAGGTGTCTGTCAATGCTATATAACAAGTTTTTCAAAAGCAGCTTTGAGGAACTTCTGAGTTATTATCCGCGGTTTTACTACAACGTGTTCGAGATGGTGGAAATACTCAAAGCAGATGGCAGGCTCGCAGACGATATAGAAGCGGGAATGGAGACTGCGCTCGCAAACTGCTTTATCGATACAGCCGACGAAGCGACAATAGAACAATGGGAGCGATTTCTTGAGATAAATCTGTTAAGACCCGGAAGCTTAGAGGAAAGACGCGGTCTTATAAAGTCATTTATTATTGGCGCAGGAAATATCTCGGCATCCGCTTTATGCTCAATAATAAGCGCCTATACGGGCGCGGCAGTGGAATGTAAGTTAGAACCCGCGGACAGCGAGGGCAACAACAAACTGTTTATCATCTTTGACAGGGGAAATCATGGCGAGATATATTTGGACGATATAGGAGCACTGATTTTAAAAAAGATTCCCGCGCATATACGGTATTCAATTATTATGGATCTGGTTCCCGACATTCCCCTTGAGCTGACTGTTGGAATAAAGCCCTGCGTTAAAATTAAGCGTGTACATGCAAAGATATATTATAATCCCGACGAGATTGAAAACAGGAGGTAAGATTCATGGCATGGAACGATATAACAATAACTGATGTCGGTCGCGCCTTGCTGGCGGATATGATAAACGGCGGAAAGCTGACGATAACGCGCATTGCAATAGGCTCGGAGACGGTATCGGTGACGGAGCTTCACTCTCAGACAAACGTTTCAGAGCCGATAAACGCTCCCGCGCTGCTTGCGGGCAAATCGCCGACAGAGGACGGAAGCAGCACGGTTTTGAAGATACAGATACGCAACGATGAAGTTAGCGAATCGGTGCGAATGCGGCAGATAGGCATTTATGCGGAAACGGACAGCGCAGACGAGGTTTTGTTAGCGCTGCTGCAGGACAATATCGGCGAAGAGATACCGTCATACAACGAATTTCCGCAGTTTGAGCTAAATCAATGGATAACGCTCGCCATATCACGCACAAACAACATAGCTGTCACGATAGACCCCACCTCGGTTGTAATTACACTCGAACAGCTTAACGAAGCGCTGAAAGGCTATGTTGAAAAGGCGGAGAATATGGGCTTGTCGGAAAATAATTTCACCAATGAGCTGAAAATAAAGTATGACGGCGCTCATGAACATATTTCACGGGCGGACAATCCGCACGGCGTGACAAAATCGCAGGTGGGACTTGAGAACGTTCCTAACGTTGCTACTAACGACCAGACCCCCACATATACGGAAGCGGAAACGCTGGCGGCGCTTACGAGCGGAGAAAAGCTTTCGGCGGCGTTCGGAAAAATTTCCAAAGCGATAAAAGGGTTTATTGCGCATTTGGGGGATAATGCGCGGCATATTACCGCCGCGGAAAGAACGGCATGGAATGGTAAGGCGGCAGGAAGCCACAATCACGACAGCAGATATTATACCGAAGGCGAGATGAATGCAAAACTCGCGGGTAAAGCGGCTTCCGCTCATAAACATTCCGCTTCGGATATCAGTTCAGGAGTATTACCTGTATCAATGGGCGGAACGGGCAATTCTACGGGATATATTACTATAGGGCAGAAAGGCGGTACAACTTTAGGCGCTTGGGCAACAGCAGCAGGTTATGGCACAGAAGCAACAAACAATGCGTGTTATTCTGATGGATTTTGTACAAAGGCAACGGGTATGTATGCACATGCAAGCGGGTATTATACACACGCTAAATTTTCATTTCAACATGTAACAGGAAAATACAATAACCCAGATGCAGGAGGACATTGGAATTATGCACTCCTTGTAGTTGGTAACGGTAGTAACGAAAATGAGCGTTCTAATTGTTTTCGTGCCGGAAGTGCAGGTGTATATGGCGGAACCTACAACTCAACTGGCGCGGATTACGCGGAATATTTTGAATGGCTTGACGGAAACCCTAACAAAGAGGACAGGCGCGGACTTATTGTAACTCTTGAGGGTGAAAAAATAAGAATTGCGAATCCGGGTGATGATTATATTCTGGGCATAGTTTCGGGTAACCCGTCAATAGTGGGCGATTCCCATGACGACCAGTGGAATAAAATGTATGTTTAGGATATTTTCGGAACGCCCGTTTATGAGGAAGTTGAAGTTCCCGCAGAAACCGACGAGGACGGAAACGTTATCGCCGAAGCTCACATAGAAACGCGTCAGAAAGTCAATCCCGATTATGACAGCTCGCAAAAATATGTTTCCCGCAGCGAACGCCCCGAATGGGATGCGGTGGGAATGATGGGAAAGCTCGTCGCGGTGGACGACGGTTCTTGCAATGTCAACGGATATTGCCGCGTAGGAGAGAACGGAACGGCGGCTCATTCCGGCGTGCCCACAAAATTCCGCGTTATGAAACGGCTCGACGGCTGTCACATTCTTGTATTGGTAGTCTGACATTTGGCGGTGATTTTAAAAATTTTATGGGAGGTATTTTTTATGGACACACCGATAACACGCGCCGAACATGAAACGTTCAGCGACCTGATGAAAGCCGAAAACAAGCGGCTTGAAGAGGAAAACAACAGGCAGAACAAGCGGCTGGAGCTGCTTGAAAGCAATATGCAGCAGGTCATCACGCAGCAGCTCACGGGACTTACGGCAACTATCGAGCGGCTGAATCTCAGCATAAGCAACATTTTAAGGGAGCAGTCCGAGCTGAGCGGTCGCTTAAAAAAGCTGGAGAGCCGCGACGGCGAGAAGTGGCGCAAGGTCGTAGAGATCGGGATCACTGTTGTTGTAAGCGGCGTGGTGGGCTTTGCAATGGCGCATTTCGGAATGTAGAGAGGAGAATGTTCATGAAGATCAACTGGAAAAGAAAGCTGACAAGCCGCAAGCTATGGGTATCTGTGGCGGGACTGGTCGCGGGTCTGATTATAGCTTTCGGCGGTAATCAGGACACCGCGGATAAGGTTTCGGGCTCGATTATGAGTACCGCGGCGGTAGTAGGGTACATAATCGGCGAGGGGCTTACCGACGCGGCTAACACGGGAACATCTGACAATGAAAGTGAGGATAAGTAAAATGGGAACAGATGAAAAAATCATTATTAACGGTGAGGAAGTATCGGCGGAGACGCTGGCGGAACTGAGCGGCGGAAAGGGTGAGGAATAATGACATACACAAATAGCTCTCTTGTGGTTTACACAAAATTAAGCCCGAATCATTCGGGAACCAGAACGCATGAAATTGACACTGTAAGCATTCACTGCATGGCGGGCGACTGCTCGGTCGAGACCTGCGGCGAGATTTTCGCAGCGGCTTCCAGGCAGGCTTCCTCAAACTATGGGATAGGCTCGGACGGTCGAATTGCAATGTATGTCGAGGAGAAAAACCGCTCATGGTGTACCTCGTCGGCTTCCAACGACCATAGAGCCGTAACGATCGAGGTAGCCAATGATGGTGACGAAAGCACAGGCTGGCATGTTTCCGACAAGGCGTATGCCGCGCTGATTGACCTTTGTGCGGATATCTGTAAGCGCAATGGCATAAAGGAGCTGAAATGGCGGGGCGACAAGTCGCTTATAGGGCAGGTGGACAAGCAGAATATGACCGTTCATCGCTGGTTTGCTGATAAATCCTGTCCCGGAGACTATCTATATAATCTACACGGACAGATTGCGGATGAAGTAAATCGGAGACTCGATAACAACAAGGAGGATGACAATATGGATATAGCACGTTTCAAGGAACTCTGGATCGAGATGCGCAAGGAGCTTCAGGATAACGACAGCGGGGCATGGAGCCAGGAGGCTCGTG
>CAJTMU010000116.1 GCA_910577365.1 uncultured Oscillospiraceae bacterium
ATCATCTGTATCATTCACCATGCTACCGTCCAGTCTGCCGCATACGGCACGCATACCGGCAACCATACCTGCATCCCAGTTACCATCTATAATAAAAGCAAAATAGAACCAATATTTGTTACACCTTTTTTAGAGAAATTTTTAAAAATCTATAGTTTTTGTAAAAAGCGCCAAATTTATCGCCTCATCTTTGGCTATATTGCCGTCCAAACTGAGTAGATATCCGTCATATATCCAAAATATCCCACACCAGTCTTCGCGAAAAGCAAGGATAAATCCGTCATTTTCTTCATACAAGGACACAGGTTCCGGATCAGCTTTCTCGGTGTTGATATTTCCCATATTTCCCTCATGAATAATATTCTGACAGAAAGTAACCTTTATCTCGCCACATTCATAGTTTAACATCGTTGAATCGCTCAGAATATCATAGTTGACCAGTTTCCACCCGTTCTCCTCGGGCAATCCGTAATATTCTTCAAAGCTCGTTTTATCAGAGGATAAGTTTTCAATGAACAGCTTGGAATGGTCGGGCTTAGTATCAAAGTAATATCTTCCGATCACAAAGGCGGCATATACCGTTGTGCCGATCATCAAGGCTGCCACAACGATTGCGGTAGCCACGACGTGCCTTGCTTTACGAAGGGTCCACCGCCGATTATTGTGTTGGTTCTTACGGAGATCTCTGAGGGTTTTGTATTCCCATAATCTGTACGCGAACTAAAAATGGTGTTTTTTTGTATCTGCGCAGTATTGCTCCACGCGTTCCTCAAACTCTTCTTCCAAAGCCGCTGCTATTATTTCATCAATATTCATAATCTATCCCCTGTTCTTTCAGCAGTTTAGCAAGCCGCTTTCGCGCTCTGTAAACGCATATGCGGGCGTTTCCCTCGGAGATACCCGCGATACGGGAAATCTCTTTATAGTTTCTTCCCTCAAACAAGTACAGCCGAAGCATAAGGCGATCGGTTTCCGACATAGTACGGATAATTTTCTTTATTTCATCAACTCTTATTTTCTCAAAAGCATTTTTTTCAACGGATATATCAGAACAGATATCCACATGCTCATCGATGTCGTCCGTAAGGTGAGTACGTTGTTTGTTGATTGCGTTCAAAGAAAGGTGCTCCGTAATAGTAGCAAAATAGCAAGCCCTTTTGTTACAGGGTATTTGAGATACTTTGTCAAGATTGTTGATTATCCACATAAATGACTCCTGAACTATATCTTCCGCATCGGATTTGTTGTGCAGAATGCCCATTGCCAGTTTGAACATCATTTGTTTGTATTTAACAAAAAGTTCACTTATCAGTTTATCGTCAGAATTCTTCGGCACTTTGCACACCTCCCCGTAAAACACTGCCATATATTATAGCATAAAAGTATATATGTTTCAATAGATTGAATAAAATGCACAAAAATCAGCATTTTATTTTGTAAGAATTGATGAATTTGAAAAAATATACTAGCGCGTGCATAAAACTCTTTTTTCGTGTCGGTAAGGTTATAGAGGGCAATCCCGTCGTTCGTCGGCGGGATTTTGTTTTCGAAAAAATTTTGACAGGAGGACAATTTATTGAAAAAACTTGAAACCGTAAACTGTGAAGAACTCATGACCGAGCCGCTGAAGCCGATTGAATTTGTTGTGGACAACCTTATCACACAAGGGCTGTTCATTCTGGCGGGAGCACCGAAAATCGGAAAGTCATGGCTGGCGCTGGATATCTGTCTGAGCGTAGCCAAAGGAGAGCCGGTACTGAATGCCAAGACAGCGCAAGGCACGACACTGTACCTTTGCTTGGAGGACAGCAGGATCAGAATCCAAAACCGACTGTACGAAATGACAGATGAGCCAACGGAACATCTGCACTTCGACCTGCTCGCCAACTCAATCGGTAGCGGCTTAGAGGAACAGATCGAACGATTTATTTCGGAACACCGCAACACCAAAATTATTTTCATTGACACGCTTCAAAAAATTCGATCCAACTCTCCCGACAGCACTTACGCGACAGATTATAAAGAACTGTCCGTTCTGAAATCTATCGCGGACAAACGTTCGGTCGCTATCGTTCTGGTACATCACTTACGAAAACCAAAGACGCCGATCCGTTCAACATGATCTCGGGAACGACAGGGTTAAGCGGCTGTGTGGACGGGAGCTTTGTTCTTTCGGAGTCAAAGCGCGGCTCGCGAAATGCTACTCTCTACTGTGTCGGACGCGACATAGAAAACCGCGAGATCGAGTTGAAATTCGACAGCGATAAACACAGGTGGATATCAAATGAAACCTATTCCGAAAAAGAAAATAAAAGCAAAATCTTTATCGAAAAAATATTTGATTTTATGGTTGAAAGAAAAAAATTCGTTGGAACGGCGACAGAGCTTGCCGCTCTTCTCGTGCCGAGATTTGATACGGAAATATTTCCGAACAGGCTGACAAGAGATTTGGTTCAGAACGCTCACGAACTGTCGAGTTACGGAATAAAATTTTCTTCCGAGCGCAGTCATGGCGCGAGAAGAATTCGGTTGGATTTGCTGTCGGGTGACGGTAGTGACAGTAAAAATCCTGCCCCTTAAATTTTACCGACTTACCGTCACCTGATCTTGACAAAGCCTTTTGCAATGCGGATTTATCGGGTGACGGTAACTTTTCGGGTGACAGTAGAAACGCCAAACGGGTGACGGTAACTTCTGGGAGCAGGTGAGAGCGTGTGTGCCGATTTGTGCGAGGCTTGACCGCAGATTAGAGTAACTGCCCGACAAACCCGATTGGAGCGAAATTTGAGCCGTTTCTGCACGTGTTTGAGCAGGGCGTTCCGCAGAGCTAATTGCAGGAGAATAAAGCAAATATTTCACGGCTGACTCGAACAGATATGAGGGTATGATTTTTAAGCAGGTTAAAGCGACGGTGTCGCGGTCACAGCGGACGGCAAAGCCGACCGCATTGTAGAGCCATTCGTGGGAGGTGAAGTTTGATGTCAAGACAAACAAAAGTATGAAACATAGGTGTCACTTTGAAAGAAAAATCCAACAAATGCGACAGTAAAGGGAAATACGGTGACACAGAAAGATCATACCGCAGGAAATGGAGGTTCAATGGCAGAAAAAATAGGTATCAGTCTGGACAAGGAAACATTGCAGCTTTGCGACAAATATTCGGCGAAACATTCAAGATCGCGCTCGGAATTTATCGCGACAGCAATTCAGAAATATGTCTCCGATCTGGAGCTTGGCAGACAGAAAAATATTATCGCAAAGGAGCTTGCCGGAGAGATTGTTAAGGGCAGCGAAGCGGGCGTTACGAAAATCTCAAAGGGGCTGTTTAGGTACGCTGTCGAGGTCGAAATGATCATCATGATCTTGTCGGAGCTGGCAAATATTCCTCCCGAAATCATGCAGGAATATCGCAAAGAAGCAATCGGAAATGTTCGCAGAACTCGCGGGAAAATAAATCTCGACGACTTGATCGCGAGAAATAATCGGGAGTTTGCAGAGCGAAAATTATCCGAAAAAGGTAACACGGACGATACAATTGTTGGTGAATACACAGTAGACGATTATGATTTTATGGAGGATGATATATGACCAAATTCAATCGAATGAAACTGTTCTTCAAGTCCTGCCTGCTGTTTTTCAGCAGACGAGCCGAGGAAAAACTCGGCAAAAACTTGCCCGTCAAAGACGGATTTTCCGTGATAGATAATGTGCTGTACTACGTCAGCGATAAGACGAGAATTAAGATCAAGGAGCACTTCGCCGAAGCAAAGGTGACTGCTCTTGACCTTGTGGAAAGCGCGATTAGGTACGAGAAACGCACCCAGACGGCGGGATAATTTTCTCAAAAAACCGCTGGACATTACGTCCGCATTATGGTATAGTGTTGTTGAAAGCAATGTGTTGTAATGCGGGTTGTTTCGGAACGAGGAGGTTAATTTAATGAAACAACAATATAACACGGCACTTTATCTGAGACTTAGCCGCGACGACGAACTGAAAGGCGAGAGCGGCAGCATATCCACACAGCGTGATATGCTTACTCAATATTGCAGAGAGCAGAATCTGAATATAATAGGCGAATATGTTGACGACGGCTGGTCGGGCACGAATTTCGACAGACCAAGCTTTCAGCGCATGATCGACGATATTGAGGACGGAAAAATCAACTGCGTTATCACGAAAGACCTTTCAAGGCTTGGCAGAAATTACGTTCTCACGGGGCAATACACCGACTTCTACTTCCCGTCAAAGGGCGTGAGATATATCGCTGTCAGCGACGGTGTAGACAGTGAAAAGGGCGAAAGCGAGATCGCACCGTTCCTCAACATTCTCAACGAAATGCACGCCCGGCAGACCAGCAAAAAGGTCAAGGCGGCTATGCGTACACGTTTTTTGAACGGAGCGTATTATAGTCCATGTGCTCCGATAGGCTACAAATGGCATCCCGAAATCAAGGGAAAAATCATTCCCGATGAGGATGCGCGGTGGATAGTGGAAAAGATATTCGATCTCGCCGCGCATGGAGTTGGACCATCCAAAATCCGCCATACGCTTGACGATGAGCATATCCCGACTCCCGCGTGGCTGAACTATCAAAAGTATGGAACGTTCGCCCACATCTTCGAGGGACAGCCGGAAAACAAACGGCATCAATGGTCAACGGCTATGGTCAAAGCGATCCTCTCCAGCGAGGTGTACATCGGGAACAGCGTTCACAACAAGCAGACTGCTATATCGTTCAGGAACAAGAAAAAGGTTCTCAGACCAAAAGACGAGTGGTATACCGTAGAAAATACTCACGAGCCTATTATTTCAAAGGATGTCTGGGATCAGGCTCACGCTCATATTGAAAGCCGAAAACGTCCTAAAAAAAGCGGTGAAACGCAAATTTTCGCGGGACTTCTGAAGTGCGCTGACTGCGGTCGGGTATTGCGATATATGCGCAGAAATGCAACCGCAAGGTCAAGAGAAAGACAATATTATATGTGTACGAACTATAGCGAATACGGCAAGGATAAATGCTCGAGCCACTATATTCGGTATGATGTGATATACGCCGTTGTACTCGGCAGACTGCAATATTGGATCGCACAGACCCATGAAAAGGACGACAGTAAACTGCTTCAGCGTCTTCTGAAAAGCGGCGATAAGCAGCGCGAAAAAGAAAACACAAGCGCCAAAAAGGAACTGTTGAAAATCGAAAAGCGTCTGCAGGAGTTGGATAACTTGTTTGCCAGGATGTACGAGGACAGAGCCAAAGAGGCAATCACCGAACGCAACTTTGCAATGCTCTCGGCGAAATATCAAGAGGAACAAACGCAGCTTGAAAACAAAACGCGGGAGCTTCAAGCAAAGCTGGACAAGTCGGCGCAGGACGCCGACGGAGCGGAAAAATGGCTGTCGCTTATCCGCAAGTACACCGAGCTGACGGAACTTACCGCGCCGCTGCTGAACGAACTGATCGACAAGATCGTGGTTCATCAAGCCGAGAACGACGAAAACGGCAGCAGAACACAGGAGATTGAGATTTTCTACCGATTTGTAGGGAAGATCGATTAAATAACTGGCGGTATCCTTAAGTAAAGGAATAGAAGGTATCATATTATGTATGTCCATCTGATGAATATAAAAACAACACATATGAAGACTCAACGTTTAGTGATGATTATGGTGTAATTTGGGTATCATCAGATGTATCATCAGGTTTTTTTGGCTTAAGCACTTCGACAACGTCCGGATTGAACAATGCCGCGATAAGTGTGTATGGATATCCGGCTGACAAAATATCATCTATAGATAATAGCTGTTGCGAACTTTGGATAAGTAATGGCAGTGTAGGACCCAATAATATTTCCTCTAAATCTTTTTATCATACAGCCTATGCAACTTCCGGAAACAGCGGTTGCCCTATCGTTTTCTCCAATAACAAAAGAATAGCCGGAATGCATACCGCAAGTGATAGGATTGGCGCAGGTATTTATTATGCATTAATACTAATCTCTAACCAAGATATAGACAACCGAGAGAAAATATGATATAATAAAAAAGGGTGATAAAATGAAGAAAA
>CAJTMU010000117.1 GCA_910577365.1 uncultured Oscillospiraceae bacterium
GTGCGCTTGCTATCCATACTCCCGCGGGCGTTATTATTCATACGGGAGATTTCAAGGTGGATTATACCCCGATAGAGGGCGGCATAATAGATCTGGCACGGTTCGGCGAACTTGGAAACAGGGGAGTGCTGGCTTTGATGAGCGAGAGTACCAATGTGGAGCGCCCCGGTTATACCAAGAGTGAACGAAGCGTGGGTGACAGCTTTAAAAAACTGTTTACCGATGCGGAGGGAAAGCGCATAATCATCGCCACATTTTCCAGCAATATCCACAGGATACAGCAGATAATCGACGAGGCTGTAAAGCACAACAGGCGTGTGGCGGTATCGGGCAGAAGCATGGTGAATGTTATCGCCAAGGCTGAGGAGATGAATTATATAAAAGTACCCGAGGGTACGCTGATAGATATCGAGGATGTGAACAAATACGACCCAGAGGAGCTTGTTATAGCCACAACGGGAAGTCAGGGAGAGCCGCTGTCTGCTCTTTCGAGAATGTCCTCGGGCGACCACAGGCAGGTCACTATTACTCCCAACGATTTCATAATCATTTCCGCGAACCCCATTCCAGGCAATGAGAAACTGGTCAACAAAGTGGTAAACGAGCTTATGAAGCAGGGCGCTGAGGTCATTTATGAGAGCATGTATGAGGTGCACGTTTCTGGTCACGCCTGCCAGGAAGAGCTTAAGATGATGATATCGCTGACGAAACCGAAATTTTTTGTGCCAATACACGGTGAGTTTAAGCATATGAGAAAGCATGGCCAGCTTGCGGTTGGCATGGGCATACCCGAAGAAAATATCTTTATTAGCGATCTGGGCGAGGTGTTGGAGACCGACGGCGTTGATATGAAATTCACAGGCTCGGTTCCCGCGGGCAAGGTAATGGTGGACGGATTCGGCGTAGGTGACGTAGGCTCAGTAGTGCTCAGGGACAGGCGTCACCTTGCGGAGGATGGCATGATGGTCATTGTCGCCACCATAGAGAGGGAAAGCGGCAGGGTACTGGCTGGTCCGGACATAGTTTCAAGGGGCTTTGTGTACGTCAGGGAAAGCGAGGAGCTGCTCGATGAGGCAAAACAGCTGATGAAGAAAGTCATGGATGACTGCTGCGAGCATAATGTCCGTGAGTGGGGCAATATAAAATCTGCAATGCGTGACGCGCTCAGCGATTACATCTACCAGAAAACCAAGCGCAGCCCGATGATTCTGCCGATAATAATGGAAGTGTGAAGTAAGCCAAGAATTGGGCAATAAAAGGCTTGTTAAAAACGCGGGGCAAATCGCCCACGCATGAAATTTCAAAAAATGTCGGAATTTGCGAAGCAAATTATAACCGGTTTCCGCAGCCGCGCATAGCGTAGTTGCGAGAAACACTATGTGGAAACTTTCGGCGTTTCGCAGCTGTTTGCACGGAACGCTGCAAAGCAGGGCATTAGTGCAGAAATTTTGAAATTTTTAAAAAGGTGGTTTGATTTGAGAAATTTTTACAAGAGCAATGTGCTGTTCGGCGCGGTTATAGCGCTGGCAATGTTTCTGATATGCTTGGACGTGTATATGTTCAGGGAAAATGCCATGCTTTTCTGGAGTTCGCTTCCGATTCTTTTGCTTGTTTCGGGACTGGCTATTGGCAAACTGGTACAGATAAGAAACAGTGAGAACTGGTATTTTGAACAGCTTACCAATGAAATAAAAGGCTCAGACAGCATGTCGCTGATAAGCTTTCCGCTGCCGGTAGCCATTGTTGACAGGGACAGGTGTGTTATATGGAGCAACAAGCGCTTTGACGAATGCTTTTATGCTCCCACAAAGGACGAAAGCTCCATTGACCTTGTTACTGAAGAACCTCTTGAGCTTTTCGGAACGGAGGGCAGGGAGATAGAATACGGCGGGCGGTATTACAGAGTATATTCTCACGAGCACCGATTCTTCTTTGATGAGCACAGAAGCTCCGTAAAAAATTTTGTGCTTGATAACCGTTCCACTGACGAGGCAGAGGCGGAGCATAAAGATAAAATCACCATGTTGATTTTCAAGGATATCACCGATTTTCGCCAGCTTTTTACTAAATACCAGCAGTCCAAGCCCGTTGCGATGATAGTTATGGTAGATAACTATGAGGAACTTCTCAGCGGCGCTAAGGAGAGCGAACGCGCCAGCGTGCAGATACAAGTCGACAGGCTGGTGGAGGAGTACTTTGCAGAGAAAAACGCGGTTATGCGTAAAATTTCGGGAGATAAATTCCTGATAGTGCTTGAGAAGCAGTATCTGCGGCAGATGATGGATGAAAAGATGGCCATCATCAACAAGGCGCATGAGATAATGGTCAAGGAAAGAACAGCTGTAACGCTTTCCATCGGCGTGGGTGATACGGCGGAAACTCTCGCGGAGAGCGAGCGCTTCGCTAATGATATGCTGGAAAAGGCTCTCGAGCGCGGCGGAGATCAGGCTCTGGTAAAAACGGACAACGGGTTTACCGCGTTCGGCGCTACCACATCGGGACGTGAGCGCACGGGCAAGGTTAAGATACGCCTTGCGGCAGAGAATATAAAAAGACTTTTGAGCACCGCTGATTCTGTGTACATAATGGGACACAGCTACGGTGATTTTGACAGCGCGGGAGCTTCAATTGGTCTGACCTGCGCTTTAAGGCGGATGGGCTTCAAATCGGTGTATACCGTGGCGAGGTTCAGGGACGAAAGCAAGACAAATGCAAAGTCGCTTTTCGATAGGTTCAGGGAATACGATCCCCCCGTGGTGATAGAGCCTGAGGAAGCAAGGAATTTCTTTTACCACGATAAATCCGTGCTTATAATAGTTGACACTCATATTATAAAGAGGGTAGAGGATCCGGAGTTGTTTGAGATGGCAAACAAGAGCCATCTGGTGGTGATAGATCATCACCGTTTAAGCGCGGGTGCCATAACCGATCCCGGCGTAAAGCTGCATGAAAGCAGCGCGTCGAGCGCTTCAGAGCTTGTTACGGAGCTGGTGCAGTATTTCAACAGCGACGCTCTGCTTACTCCGCTGGAGGCGGAGGCGCTGCTCGCGGGCATAATGCTTGACACGAGGGATTTCGTAATGCGTTCGGGCGTTTCAACATTTGAGGCGGCGGCATATCTTAAAAAACTGGGCGCGGATACCATTTCGGTAAAAAAGCTGTTTGACACTTCCATTGAAAGCAAGATGAGGCGCTCTGCTATAATCGCTTCGGCTAAGATATACAACAGGTGTGCCGTGGCGGTGGTCGAAGAGAGCTTCCCGGGTCTGCGCGTGATTTGTTCACAAGCGGCTGACGAAATGCTTTATATCAAGAATGTGGACGCATCTTTTACGCTGTACCCGATAGAGGGCGGCTGGAGCGTCAGTGCGCGCTCTCTTGGCAAGGTGAACGTGCAGGTTATCATGGAAAGCCTGGGAAACAAAAAGGACGACGGCGGCGGGCACCAGACAATGGCGGGCGCTCAGCTCTGGGACGTATCCCGCGAGGAGGCGGAGCAGAAGCTGCGTGAGGCGGTCGATGAGTATTTCGCTCCCGCAAAGACAGAGGAACAGGGCGAGTAAAATCACAACAGTTTTAAGGGTAAAAGTTTTTAAAGCCGAGAGCGGCGCGGAAAAGTCTTTAGCCAATTTATCACCAACAACATAAAGCGTATGTTGGTAAAGTTTAAAAATTTTTTGTCAGCATTTCGCTCACGCATGAATTTTCCGCAAGCCACCGACTGTTAACACAGAGCGAAGCGGAGAGTTGACAGTCGGTGGGATAGCTCTAATAACGCTTTGCGTTTTAGAGCGGTGAGGAAAATTCTTTTAAATTAAGGAGGACATCATGAAAGTTATTTTATTGCAGGACGTACAGGGTACGGGAAAAAAGGGAGAGGTCAAAGAAGTAAAGGACGGCTACGCCATAAACTGCCTTATCAGAAAGGGTCTGGCGCAGGAGGCTAACGCGAAAAACATGAATATTCTCCAGGGGCAGAAGGATCATGCCCAGCACAAGATCGACGTTGATATCGCTAACGCCAAGGCTATCGCGGAAAAGCTGGAGGGCAAAAAGGTGGTTGTGACAGCAAAAGCGGGGCAGAACGGACGACTTTTCGGCACTGTTACCTCAAAGGAAGTTTCCGCAGCCATCAAGCAGTCGCTTGGCTGCGATGTGGATAAGAAAAAGATAACGCTGGCAATGAAAATAGAGGGATTCGGAGATTTCTCCGCGGAGGCAAGACTGTACGCGGGAGTTTCCGCAAAGTTTACGGTGACCGTAACGGAGGGCTGAAATGGCGGAATATGACCTTTCGGGGATAAATCTGCCTTACAGCTTAGACGCAGAACAGTCCGTTCTTGGGGCTGTCCTGATGGATTCCAACGCGCTTAATGAGGTGAGCGATACGCTCCAGCCCGAGCATTTTCATATCACGCTGAACAGGCAGATATACGAAGTGCTGATACAGATGGGCTTAAGCAGTTCTCAGATAGATGTTGTAACGGCGCTGGACGCTTGCATGCGGCAGGGCGTTTTTGAAACCGCCGAGCAGGCTAAGGAGTATCTCACGCGGCTTATGACCGCCGTTCCCAGCATTTCCTCGGTGGGAAAGTACGCGAAGATAGTCACCGAAAAATATCTGCTGCGAAGCCTTATATTTGCTGCCAAAGAGATAATTGATGCGGCGAACGAGGGCGCGGAGGACGCGGAAACTCTGGTGGATTTCGCGGAGCAGAAGATATTTGATATCCGAAGCGGGCAGGACAGAAGCGAGCTTACTCATATAAGCGGGATAGTTTTTGAGCGCGTGAACGAGCTTAACCAGATGGCGAAAGCGGCTGCGGCGAACAACGGAAATCCCGTTATGACGGGGCTTGAAACCATGTTCAAGGAACTGGACAGGCGCATTTTCGGTCTAAATAAATCAGATTTGATAATCATCGCGGCGCGCCCTGGTATGGGAAAAACATCTTTTGCCATGAACATAGCAACGAATGTCGCTAAAAAATACCGCGACAAAGACGTATGCGTGTTCAATCTGGAAATGTCCAAGGAGCAGATAGTTTCGAGAATGTTAAGCTCAGAATCCATGCTGTCCTCCGAGGCGCTGAAAACGGGCAGGGTCCCGCCAAACAAGTGGGACGATATCATGCTGTCCGCCGATATACTGTCGCAGCTTCCCATCTACATTGATGATACTCCTGGCTGCAACGTGGTGAGTATGAAATCGAAGCTCAGGCGGAGAAAGAATCTCGGAGCGGTGATTATTGACTATCTTCAGCTAATGACTTCGGTGAACAATTATCACGGAAACCGTGTGGCTGAAATATCGGAGATAACCCGCAACCTGAAGGTAATGGCAAAGGAGTTGAACGTGCCGATAATCGCGCTGTCACAGCTCGCCAGAGGACCAGAGCAGCGCCCCGACAAGCGCCCCATGCTGTCGGATTTGCGCGATTCGGGTTCAATAGAGCAGGATGCGGATATAGTTATGTTTCTCTACCGCAATGCGTATTACGATAAAACCGACCCGAATCCCAACGTGGCGGAGTGCATAGTGGCGAAAAACCGTCATGGTGAAACGGGAACGGTATATCTCGGCTGGAACGGCGAGTTTACAAAGTTCAGCAGCGTAGAGGTCAGAATGATGCCTGACGGTAACTGACGATTAACGAATATTCTTAATGCTTGATGGATTGACCGGTATAAAATGACAGAAAATGAATTTATTGATAAAATAAGGGAAACCGTTGCGCAATACGAAATGGTTTCCAAGGGTGAAACGGTCTGTGTGGGACTTTCAGGCGGTGCGGACAGCGTTTCGCTGCTTCACGCGCTGAAAAAACTGGGCGACGAACTTGGCTTTAAGGTGCGCGCGGTGCACATCAATCACGGTCTGCGCGGTGAGGAGAGCGAAAGGGATATGCGGTTCTGCGAGCGTCTTTGCGGTGAGCTTGGTATAGATATCGATGTTCGCAGGCTAAACTTAGCTGCTGCAAAGGAAAAACATGAAAGTCTTGAAGAGTGCGCCAGAAAAGCCAGATATGAAGCCTTTGCCGAGGTAGTGGGGGAGGATAGGC
>CAJTMU010000118.1 GCA_910577365.1 uncultured Oscillospiraceae bacterium
CATGTTTGCCGGAGTGATCTGGGGCTGCTGCAACTATATGAACGCGTTGTATGAGATTCATCATACAGTGGCATACAGACAGGTTGTTGAGGGACTTCAGAAGCTGATAGCGGACAACGGTCTTAAGGAAAAGGTGGAGCTGGGCGGCACTTTCTGCATCGGCAACTGCCGCAACGGAGTATGCGTTACCGTAAACGACAGCGTGTTCTCCGTTTCTCCTGATACAGTTGAGGACTTTTTCAAGACAGAGGTTCTCGCAAAGGTATAAATTACATAATTGCGTCATAAAGAATTTCAGCGGGACACAACACCGCTGAAATTCTGCTGTTATAATTTTAAATGCAAATTTCGGGCTACGAAAAATATAGATTTTATATGTGACTTTGACTTTTGGTTTTAATACCTTTGGGTATAAGTTGAAACATCGTTTCTGATGCGTTTATCAAATTTTATGTTTTGTTACCTTAAAATTTTTTGGCATATAGTATTGGAACAGAAATCTTTCGAGGAAAAAGAGTAAAACCAACAAAGACAGGAATTTTTCTCACCCATAAGGTTTAAAAATAAAACAGCAAAAAATATTGGTGTAACAACTTGGAGCCACATAATAAATCGTTAAATCAAAAGCGCCGAAAGCCGACGTAAAGTGAACACCCACGCATGAATTTTCCGCAAGCCGGTAAGTTTTGCGCAACAATCGCTTAATTGTTTAGAATAGTATGTGGCGATTGCGCAAAACTTTATAGCGCAGCGGAACGGAGCTTTATCGGCGGACTAACGCAAACCACGCAAAACGTTGTTTGCGCGGTGAGGAAAATTCTTTTAGATTAAGGAGATCGAGTATGACCGAGTTCTTGAAGCTGAAAAAATCCAACTGCAAAAACTGCTATAAGTGTATTCGTCACTGCCCCGTCAAGTCGATAAGATTTTCGGGAAATCAGGCGAATATTGTAGGGGACGAGTGTATCCTCTGCGGACAGTGCTTTGTGGTTTGCCCGCAGAACGCCAAGGAAATAGCGGACAGCACGGAGCGCGTTAAATATATGCTTAAATCAGGCGAAAAGGTATTCGTCAGCATTGCTCCCTCATTTGTGGCTAACTACGACGGAGCAGGGATAGAGGCTATGGAAAAGGCGCTGAAGCAGCTCGGATTCGCGGGCGTTGAGGAAACCGCCGTAGGTGCTACGATAGTCAAGACAGAATATGAGCGGCTGATACGCGAGGAAAAGCGCGACATCATCATCTCCTCATGCTGCAGCTCGATAAACCTGCTTATACAGAAATATTATCCGCAGGCGCTGCCCTATCTGGCGGACGTTCTGTCCCCCATGCAGGCGCATTGTTTGGATATAAAGAAGCGCTATCCCGATGCAAAGACGGTGTTTATAGGTCCGTGCGTCGCCAAGAAGGACGAAGCTGCAAACTGGTCGCAGTACACCGATGAGGTGCTGACCTTTGAGGAGCTGACAAACTGGCTGAATGAGGAAAATATCACCATAGACAAGACAGTTGACAGCACCGAAAAGAGCCGCGCAAGGCTGTTCCCGACCACTGGCGGTGTACTCCAGACCATGGCTGAGCGCAATCCGGAATATACATATCTCGCATTTGACGGCGTGTCAAACTGTAAGGGAGTGCTTGAGGAGATTCTCGACGGCGGAATGCATAAGTGCTTTATTGAAATGTCGGCTTGCATAGGCAGCTGCGCGGGCGGTCCGGTAATGGAAAAATACCGTCATTCTCCCGTGCGCGACGCGGTCACCATAACACGCTACGCAGGCAAGGAGGATTTCGAGGTCGTACAGCCTGACAAGGAAACTCTGCACAAGAACATGACGTTCCTCAACACAGGCGCGGCAGTGCCCACCGAGCAGGAGATCGCTGCGATACTGCGCCGTATGGGCAAGGTGCGCAAGGAGCAGGAGCTGAACTGCGGAAGCTGCGGCTATAACACCTGCCGCGAAAAGGCTATTGCGATATTCCGCGGCAAAGCGGATATATCCATGTGCCTGCCTTACCTTAAAGATAAGGCGGAGAGCTTCTCGGATAATATCATAAACAACACGCCCAACTCTATAATCGCGCTTAATGAAAATCTTGAGGTTCAGCAGATAAATAAGTCTGCGCTTAAGCTTATGAATATCCCGCGCGCCTCGGACGTTATGGGCGAACAGGTGATACGTATACTCGACCCTGTGGATTTCATGGAGGTAATGAGTACAGGCAAGGCTATTCGCGACGAAAGAAAATATCTCGCGGAATATGACTGCTATGTTGAGCAGACCATTATCTACGATGCAGAGTATCACATTATAATCTGCATTATGCGCGATGTGAGCGATATGGAGCGTGAGCGTGAGAAAAAGGAGAATATGTCGCACACCACCGCTGCCATTGCGGACAAGGTAGTTGAGAATCAGATGCGAATCGTTCAGGAGATAGCATCGCTGCTGGGCGAAACCGCGGCTGAAACCAAGGTCGCGCTTATGAAGCTGAAGGAGTCGATCGCAGATGAATAATTTATGTGCAGATATCGGTTGGAAAAGCCTTAACCATGTCGGAGAGCAGCTTTGCGGCGACCATATTGATATTATCGACGCGGGTGACGAATCCACGGTAGTGGTGCTGGCGGACGGTCTAGGTAGCGGCGTTAAGGCGAGTATTCTCTCCACACTTACTTCAAAAATAATCGCCACAATGACATCTGAGGGAATAGCACTTGAGGAGTGCGTGAGAACAATAGCCGCCACCCTGCCCATCTGCAAGGAGCGCAACGTTGCATATTCCACCTTTACCATAATCCGCATTATCCGCAACGAGGAAGCGGAGATAATCTGCTACGACAATCCCGACGTGATAATGTACCGTGAGGGAAAATATGAGGATATTCCGCTCCAAGAGATGAATATTGACGGAAAAATTATACATAAGTCGAGAATAAAGCTTCGTGAAAATGACGTGTTTATCGCCATGAGCGACGGATGTATTCACGCGGGTGTGGGAATGTCGCTTAACTTCGGCTGGGACAGGGCACAGATTGCGGAGTATATGGAGCCTCTTGCAGAGGTTGGCTTTACCGCCAAAACGCTTTCCACAATGCTGACGGATAAATGTCTTGAGCTGTACGGCGGAGAGCCGGGGGACGATACCACTGCATGCACCGTGAAGATACGCCGCCGTCAGCCTATGAATCTGATGATAGGTCCTCCGTCGGACAGGAACGACTGTGACAAGATGGTGTCGCTGTTTCTCTCTAAGGAGGGAAAGCGGATAGTCTGTGGCGGTACTACCTCAACGATAGTCGCAAATTATCTGGGAAAGCCTATACTTCCCGAGCTTACTTATTTTGATTCGGATATCCCTCCAACGGCAACTATTGAGGGTATAGACTTGGTGACGGAGGGAGTTATCACGTTCAGCCGTGTGCTTGAGTACGCAAAGGACTACCTTGAAAACAACGAGGAGTACAAAAAGTGGAGCTACAAGCAGGACGGCGCGTCGCTAATCTGCCGAATGCTGTTCGAGGAAGCGACAGATATCAATTTCTGCGTGGGCAGAGCCGTCAACCCTGCACACCAGAACCCGAATCTGCCTATCACTTTCAATATCAAAATGCAGCTTGTAAACGAGCTGTCGGAGTGCCTGAAAAAGATGGGCAAGAAGATAAAGGTAAGCTATTTTTAATAGACAGCTTGTAAAAAAGCTATTGCAACGCAATGTTGAAGCAAAATTTTTTTGAAAGTCTGAGGCGGTGTAACAGAGTGAGCTGTGTCAGGCGAATCACGAAAAATTTATAATCAATATAAACTGAATGCCCACGCATGAATTTGCCGCAAGATTGAAAGTTTTGTGCAACAATCGCATAAATGCTTAAAATAATATGTGGCATTTTGCGCATAACTTTAAAGCGCAGCGGAACTAAGTGCAGCGGAGCTTTATAAGCGGGCTGGCGCAAACAACGCTTTGAGTTGTTTGTGTGGTGCGGAAAATTCTTTTAGATAAAGGAGATCTTATGCAGACTAAACTTTATAAATTTGATACCAAGGTGCAGTATCTTAAGTACAAGGTGCTGCGCGAGGTGGCTCGCGAGGCTTGGAACGGAACGCTTCTGGAAAATATTCTGGATATACCGAAGATAATTGTTCCGGGCAAGGAGCCGACGATGCGCTGCTGCGTATACAAGGAGCGCGCCATACTTGAGGAGCGCGTTAAGATAGCTATGGGCGGCGACAAAAGTAATCCCAATGTTATACAGGTTATAGATATAGCCTGCGACGAGTGCCCTATGGGCGGCTATGAGGTCACAAACGCCTGCCGCGGCTGCCTTGCGCACCGCTGTCAGGATGCCTGCAAGCGCGGCGCTATCTCATTTGACCATAACCAGAAAGCGGTAATCGACAAGACAAAATGCGTTGAATGCGGAATGTGCGCCAAGGTGTGCCCATACACCGCGATAATGAATTTCAAGCGTCCCTGTGTCAACGCCTGCAAAGTAAAAGCTATCTCTATGAATGAGGACAAGGCGGCGACTATCGACAATGAAAAGTGCATCTCCTGCGGCGCGTGCGTTTATCAGTGCCCGTTCGGCGCTATCACCGACAAGAGCTTTATTATAAACGTTATAGACCTTATCCAGAAGAGCGAGAACAATTCAAAGTATAAGGTATACGCTGTCGTGGCGCCCACTATCGCCAGCCAGTTCTCCTACGCAAAGCTGGGGCAGGTGGTAAAGGGTATAAAGGAGCTTGGCTTCCACAGCGTGGTTGAGGCGGCTCTCGGCGCGGATATGGTGGCGTTCTCGGAGGGAAGAGAGCTTGCTGAAAAGGGATTTCTCACCAGCAGCTGCTGTCCGGCGTTTGTGGATTACATCAAGAAAAATCACCCCGATATGGTTGAAAATATCTCGCACAATCTCTCTCCCATGGCTTCGATAGCGCAGTACATAAAGAAAACCGACCCTGACTGCAAAATCGTTTTCATGGGACCCTGCACCGCAAAGAAGATGGAGTTCCAGAAGGAGGAGGTTCACCCCTATATCGACAGCGTTATCACATTTGAAGAGCTTCAGGCTCTGTTTGACAGCAAGGATATCAACATTACAGAGCTTGGCGAGGAGCTGCTTGACAACGCATCTTATTACGGCAGAATATTTGCGCGCTGCGGCGGTCTTTCCGACGCGGTACAGGAATCTCTCAAGGAACAGGGCATCGAGTTTGACCTTAAGGCAACGTCCTGCAACGGTATTGAGGAGTGCCGTGTGGCGCTTATCAAGAAGTCCAAAAACCTTACCGATTCCAACTTTATTGAGGGCATGGCATGTGTCGGCGGCTGTATAGGCGGCGCGGGCTGTCTTACTCACGGCGAGAAGAATAAGGCAGAAGTGGATAAATACGGCGAAGAAGCCCATGAAAAAACCATCACCGATGCTATTAGCATGGTAACAATGCTTTGACGGATATTTCAGGTATTATAAATGATTTAAAAGCCCCCCCCTTAAATCAGGGGGGCTTTTCGCTGCTATTGACAAAGTATTTTGTTTGTGGTATGATAAATATAAATTTGAGATAGGAGGGTTTTAATGAGTATTATAATTTATTTGATTTTCTTTGGGATTCCGATTGGAGCGCTGATTTGGTTTATTGTTTCGCTTATACTCTTTTTCAGAACCGACAAATCAAACGCCAAGCTCCGCAAAAAACGGTTGATTTTATTGATAATTTCAGCGGTAACCGCAGGAGTACTGGTACTTTCCGTTGCTTCAATAATGATAATGCTTATGTTCGCGATTAGCCATATGTAACGGTTTAGACGACAGTGGCGGCATCAAAGCTGCCGACAGTCGTTGCTAAACGGCATAATTTTTGCTTCGCCGACAGTCGTCGCCGATTTTGCTTCGCAAAACCGCAAAAATTACGCGGTGTTTCGTTTTAGACGACAGTGGCGGCATCAAAGCTGCCGACAGTCGTTGCTAAACGGCATAATTTTTGCTTCGCCGACAGTCGT
>CAJTMU010000119.1:0-239 GCA_910577365.1 uncultured Oscillospiraceae bacterium
ACTGGAGCGGTTCGGTAGGTGATTGGAATATCAATAAAACGCTGTTTCCCGACGGACTAAAAAAAATAGGGGACATGATAAGGTCTTACGGTCTTGTGCCGGGTTTATGGTTTGAATTTGAAAACGTAGGCTGGGCGTCTGACGCATATAAAAATACCGATCATTTGTTAAAGCGTTTCGGCAATCCGATAACGTCGGGCGGACGAAGATTCTGGGATATGCGCGACGTTATCGGATTG
>CAJTMU010000119.1:249-5978 GCA_910577365.1 uncultured Oscillospiraceae bacterium
CGACCCGTGGGTGACAAAATACCTTACGGAAAAGGTTATCGGCACGCTTAAAGAAAACGGCTTTGGCTATTTAAAAGTGGATTACAACGAAACTATCGGAGTCGGCTGCGACGGTGCTGAAAGCTTGGGGGAGGGACTGCGGCAAGCTGTAGCTGCAACACAGGACTTTTTTGTAAAGCTTACGGAGGAAATGCCCGACCTTGTAATAGAAAACTGCGCCAGCGGCGGACACAGGCTTGAACCGTCCATGATGGAGCTTGCGTCTATGGCGAGCTTTTCCGATGCTCACGAATGTAAATGTATACCGATTATCGCGGCAAATCTGCACAGGCTCATACGTCCCGAACAAAGTCAGATATGGGCTGTTTTGAGAGCGAGCGATGATATTCACCGTATACGTTACAGCTTGTGCGCGGGATTTCTGGGACGTCTTTGCCTCAGCGGAGATATTTTTGATGTTTCTGATGAAAACTGGAATGAAGTCCTTGAGGCAATAGCTTTTTATGACAAGGTAAAAGAAATTATCCGCAGTGGTTTTACAAAAGTCATAAGATGTAATGCCGATAGTTATGGTGATCCTCACGGCTATCAGGCGGTACTGAGAACGCTTGAAAACAAATCGCTGCTTGTTGTTCACACATTTGTAAACGGCGGGAATCCCCATATCAGCGATTTGCTTTTCGGGCAAAAAATAATCGGTGAATGGGGCAGTGAACTGTCGGGTGATTTCAGGGCAAAAGTATTTTTGCTTGAAGCGGAATAAAATATAAAGTGAAGAAAATAATTGTGTACTGATATACCCTCATAAATTAGATTTTTTGATTTTCTGTTTATGGGGGTATATCAAATATAAATGCGCTTTGTCAAAATTATACAGTTTTGACTTTGGAAATTTTGTTGTTATCAAGTTTTACACATAAAATTCTGTTTTGTATAATTTATACAATGAAGTTGTATTATGTATATATGCTCCCTAAAATTAGGGGGCGTATTTGCGCTTTTTTATGATATTTTTTTAGCGTCATAATACATAGGTTTGTTTTTTGCGGTAATATGTAAGGAGTGTGGTAACAATATGGAAAAATATGAAATAAGAAATCAAAAAATAATAAATGCGGTAATAGAAAAGGCAAATCGGGTATGTCCCGGGTCACTCGCGCTGATAGGCGTATACGGTTCTTTTGCAACAGGGGATTTCCACGAAAAGTCCGATCTGGACCTGCTTATTCTGATAAATGACGAGAGGGGCTGGCAATTAGGCAGCACTTTTATACAGGAAGATATGGAAGTGGGTCATGATATTTATTGCACCACATGGGAAAATCTTGAGGATAGTGCACTGTATAACGAACCCAATATTTCAAAGCTTATGGATTCTCGGATAGTATATTGTGCGGACGGTAAATATGCGGAGAGATTAATGTTGTTGCGGGAAAAAGCAACCAGCATTATGTCATCGCCCATGTCGAAAGAAGATTATACCAAAGCGGAAAGCATGATGAAAGAGGCGGAGCATTTTTATCTTTCGGCGGTAATTTCGGAGGATATTGCCGATGTCAGGGAACAGGCGGGGTATGCCGTATACTATCTTGAAAACGCGGTCGCAATGCTGAACAAAAAGTATTTCCGCTTGGGAACGAAACGTGTTTATGAAGAGCTAAATTTAATGGAAAACAAACCCGACAGGCTGTATGAAATGATAGAAAGCGTAGTATCGGCAGATTCCGCGCAGCTCATAAAAGAATCATTATCGGCACTTGTACATGAAACCATGCGTGTGTTCAAAAAAGTGAAAACAACTGTCCCGTTGGATAAGAAATCCGTAACGGCAGAATCTGTCGGAGGAACATATGAAGAAATGTTTTCAAACTGGCGGAACAAAATGTATATCGCTGCCGAAGATAATAATCGTCATCTTGCTTTTATGAGTATGGTAAGTTTATACGCGATGATTTTGGAAATTGCCGAGGAAACGGATATTGAAAGTTATAATGTGTTTGAAATTTATGATCCTTACGACCTCAAAAAGACGGCTGTGGAGTTTGACGGCTTAATGAATAAGTATCTAAGTGAATACCGCAAAGCGAACATACAAGTAACTCGTTATCGGGATATTGACGATTTTGTCGGAAAATATCTGAAGTAACATTGTTGGTAAACAAAAATCAATGACAGGCACCCAAAACGAAGCTTTAAGCAATTTTTGTGGCCTCGGTAAGAAAGTGCTTGCCGAGCATATCACTGTAATCAACCGTGGTTTGATTTTATCAATACCGTCTCTGTTGAAATCAACCGCCGATTGTGCTATAATAAACACAATGAAAGCGGCTTTCAAAGATTTTATTTCAAAGGAGAAAATTTATGGGTATTGAAATAATAGGCAAAACAATCGCGTCTATGCGAAAGGAAAAGGGTATCAGGCAGGAGGAGCTTGCTAACTATGTCGGAGTAAGCACGCAGGCGGTTTCAAAATGGGAAAATGGCGGAGTGCCTGACATCGCTCTTTTGCCCGAGATTGCCGATTTCTTTTCCGTTTCCGTTGACTCGCTGTTTGGGCGTGATATAACGGATTACAGTGGCTTGCAGACTGCTTTTTGCAAAAAAATTATTGAAACCGAACCTGAGCAGCGGTTTAAAGCAGCATTTGAGTATTGCTGGGATATTGAACGCGCACTTTTCGGTAATTTTCCAGAAGACGGAAGCGTTGAGGAGTATGAAAAGAAGCTGGACAGGAAGGAGCAAAGGTATTCGAGCGTTATATCCGACCACGGCTTCACAAGAATGGGTATCGCGAACAGGCTTCAGTATTTCCTGTTGGTTCCTGAGCCTCATGACGCGGACGCCGCCTTTTTTGAAGATGTTGATTATCAAATGTTTTTTAAAGACTTTTCGGATAAGGACGTTTTCGACGCATGCGTATTTTTGTACAGGCGCGAAAGCGATAAGGCTTTTACGCAAAATCTTCTTATAAACAATTTAATGCTTGAACCCGCCAAGGCGGCGCATATTCTCAATGTGCTTGAAAAGTATAATCTGCTTTATAAAACGGGGATAGAAATGGACGATGAAACCATGACAGTGTATAATTTCAAACCGTCTCCGTCGTTTGTCGCGTTTCTGATTTTCGCGAGGGAAATGATAAAAACGCCAAATAGTTTCAGTGGTTACATGGCAGGGCGAAACAAGCCGTATTTCAATTAAAATCCCTTTATAGTGATATGGGCGCTTTTGTCAGAAAATATTTGGAGTATAGTCATGGAAACGTTTGAAACAGAAAGGCTGATACTGCGCGGTTGGCGGCTTGAAGATCTGGAAGACCTTTATGAGTACGCAAAAAATCGGGAAGCGGGTATCATGCAGGGTTGGAAACCTCATTCAGACAGAGAAGAATCTCTGGATGCGCTAAACTCTTTTATAAAAGGCGGCGAAGCGTGGGCAATAGTATTAAAAGATATTCAAAAGGTTATAGGTCATATAAAATTATATCCCGACGAAAATCGCGGAAAATATTACGCAAAATATATCAGTTATGCCCTTTCCTCTGATTATTGGGGGAAAGGGTACATGACGGAAGCCGTAAAACGTATAATAGGATATGCTTTTGAAGAAATGAAAATTGACTTGCTGACCGCATTTCATTATCCTCACAACATCCGTTCCAAACGTGTAATTGAGAAATGCGGTTTTCAGTACGAAGTAATGGTCAAGCAGGGTCAGACCATATATGACGGGCATATTTTTGATACCGTTTGCTATTCCATATCTAAAGAGTACTATTTCACAAAAATTCAAAATATCAGTTAAGCATACTCCATGCAGCTTTGCTTCACTTCTCATGTTTAGCAGAAACCGCGCGCATTTGCCATTCGGCAAATGCGCGACTTTTTGAAATTTCATACGACAACGTTGTGTAACTTATAGGTTTTTTGCATATATCGTTTAAACCGTATCTGATTTCGGCGTCGAGCCGCTGCCGCAAATCATTCACTCCCAACTGTACGCCCGCATATAATGTCGTATCGGTAAAGCTCTACACAGCGGCGCCGAAAAATCCGAAAGGAGATATTTTTAAGAAATGGAACGCTGTATTAACGATATAGAAATAGGCGGCAGAGCCGCAGTAAAGGGATTGCTGGCGCATGGCACGATGCGGCGCAGAATGCTGGACATAGGTCTGGTGAACGGCGCCGAGGTCGAGTGCGTGGGACAAAGTCCGATGGGCGATCCGCGGGCATATCTTATTTGCGGAGCGGTTATAGCGATAAGACGCTCGGACGGCGATAAAGTTATCATAAATGTCAAGAGATAACTGTCTGACGGCTTTTGAAATCCGGAAAAGCGATTGTTAATAATTCCAAGGGGGAAATTTTAATGGGACTTACGGCAGGGTCTACGGGATTTGCGGTGTCGGAAACGACCTTTGAAATACATAGGAAAAGTGAAAACGACAGGGTTATAGCCATAGCGGGCAACCCAAACGTAGGAAAAAGCACGCTGTTCAATAACCTCACTGGACTTCATCAGCATACGGGAAACTGGCCCGGCAAAACGGTGGCGAGCGCTCAGGGATATTGCTCTTTCGGAGAAAGGGGATATGTTCTGGTGGATATACCCGGTACATATTCACTGATGGCGCACTCCGCGGAAGAGGAGGTAGCCCGTAATTTTATCTGCTTCGGCGGCGCGGAGGCGGCGGTGGTGGTGTGCGACGCAACCTGCCTTCAGCGCAGCATGAATCTGGTGCTTCAGGTGATGGAGCTTTGTCCGAAAACACTGGTGTGCGTCAATCTTATGGACGAGGCGAAGCGCAGAAAAATAAAGGTAGATTTAAAGCGTCTTGAGGATAATCTCGGAGTACCCGTAGTGGGTACTCAGGCGAGAAAAAAGCGGTCGCTTGGGGAGCTTATGGAGCGGCTTGAGGCGCTCTGCGCACACGAAGCTCCCCCAAATCCGCGCAGACTGCGATATACAAAGCCAATTGAGGAAGCGATATCCGCCCTCGAGCCGACAGTCAGCGGATATTTCGGCGGGGAAATAAACCCGCGCTGGCTTGCCCTGCGGCTTTTGGAAAACGATAAAACGCTTACAAAAGAGATGGGTGAATATCTCAGCGCGGATCTTACCGAATCCATAGAGCGCGGCAAGCGTATTCTCGCGGAGGCAGGGATAACCTCCGACAGCCTTAAAGACAGGATAGTATCCTGTATCCTCCTGAATGCCGAAGAGGTGTGCGACGGCGTGGTTGAATCCGCTCCCGAAAGCTGTTCCGCCGACCGCCGCGCCGATCGTTTTCTTACAAGCAGGGTGCTCGGTTACCCAATAATGCTGCTGATGTTAATGCTAATTTTCTGGATTACTATCGTGGGAGCAAATTATCCGTCGGAGTGGCTGAGCACAGCGCTTTTTGCTCTTGGCGACAAGCTGAGGGAGCTTATGGAGCTGATAAATGCTCCGGAGTGGCTGACGGGTCTGCTCACAGACGGAGTGTACCGCGTGCTTGCATGGGTTGTGTCGGTTATGCTTCCGCCGATGGCGATATTTTTCCCGCTGTTTACCCTGCTTGAGGATTCGGGCTACCTGCCTCGCATTGCCTATAATCTCGACAAGCCCTTCCATAAATGCTCCGCCTGCGGAAAACAAGCGCTTACCATGTGTATAGTATATATAACTTTGCAATCATTACATACACTAAAAGAAAATGTTATGCATTCATTTGAGTATTATAGATT
>CAJTMU010000120.1 GCA_910577365.1 uncultured Oscillospiraceae bacterium
AACTCGGGTATCCCTGTGGACGAAGAGCTTATTTATTATGGGGACTATGGCGTTGATACGGGAACAAGGGGCTGCGAATATCTGATGAAGCAGGCGAAAAAGCCCGATGCGATTTTCTCCATATCGGATACTATTGCCATTGGCGCAATGACTTATGCTATACAGAATGATATTAAGGTCGGAAAAGACATTCTGTTTTTCGGTTTTGATAATATTGCTTATTCACATATGTTTATACCGAGGCTTTCCACGGTTGAACAGCCATGTTATCTTCAGGGCAAGACGGTTGTTGAGAAGCTTATTGGAAATATCAAAAGCGGAACCTTTGATGCCACTACATATATGCTGCCGCATTCGTTGATTTTAAGGGATTCAACGGGAGATTGATGACTTATGGAATTGAATGCTATTGTTGAATGGGCTGAAAATAACGGCTGGCGGAGCGAGTTGTCCGTAAAGTGCTTCAACATAGCCGAACACCCTATATTAAGTGCATATAATGGATTGGATAATGAGTATATAGACTTTTTGAACAGCTTTTCGCGGCTGGAATCAGGTGATGAATGCTCATGGTTTCTGTTTCCAGACGACTTTAAAGAAAACTATGACTCGAATGAGTTTGCATGGAATGAATTTCAGCGTATATCCTATGAATCCGCGCTAAGTGATATTGAAGCTTTAGCGGTAAAAAATTGGTGGTTGCGGCATTTGCCTATATTACTGTCCGTGAGGGGCGGATATTCATTTTATGCGATAGACATTGACAGTCAGCACGTCGTGTATGGATCTGAACCGGAGTTTGAGGAAACGTCTGTGGCGGCTGAGTGCTTTGAGGACTTTCTGAAAAAAATCATATCGGGTAAAATCGATTTATGATTTTACCCGATAATTCTGTCATTCAATTATGGAGAATAAAACAATCCCCGCAGCATATACTGCGGGGAAACTGATAATTTTTAATTATTAAAAACGCTTGTTGTACATATAATTTTCAACATCTTTTACAGCGAATATGGGTATAAGCCCAAAGCAGCTTACAATGGCAAGAATAAACAGCACAGCGGTAATTATGTAGTTATAGCCGACCATACCCTCGTTAAGAGCAACAAAGTTGTTTCTTGCGTTAAATACCTCAAACACACACTCGAAATCGGAAGCAAGAACCACAATGAACAGCGCCAGAGCACCAAACTTCGTAAAGCCGAAGCCTCCCAGCATGGAGGTGAGCAGGAACAGCGTGATACCGCCATACAGCGTATAATACATATAATCCATAGCACCGAGATTAACACTGCCGTAAAGCAGCTTATCCCACATAGTAACCGCTACGATAGTTAAAATAAAGCACAACAGAACCGATCCCGCGGAAATAAGCAGAGAGATCGCTGCCTTTTTGTCTTCGGCGGAAATAAGCAGAGAGATCGCTGCCTTTTTGTCTTCGGGAGTAATTTTGGGGATTACTTTCTTTATAACGCCCTTAAAGACGAACGCGATAAGCGCCAGCGTTCCTATAAGCGCGAGAATAAGGAAAATAGTTTTTGTCCACCATCTTGCATTCATTCCGTTGGAGCCTATCCATGCGATAGCATCTTCGTCACCGCTGTTTGCGAGGCTCTTCATTGGGTTGTATGTCTTGAATATCCATATTACCCTGTTGACAATGCCTATGATGTTAGATAACGCTGCAGATGCGCCAAAGGAGAAAAAGAAGAAATTAGACCAGTCTGACCCGCGCACATGAGTAACAGCCGCAATCAAACCAACAGCAACCAATAACATGGGAACAAGCCCCTGCTGTATCTGAGTCTGTTCCAGCCAGCCGAGGGCGATAGACCAGTTTCCGCCGCCGAGAGCGCCCATAGCCTGCCCTTCAAATATCATTGACAGCATAAGCAGTGCAAACATTATGCCGCTTTGAATGCCGCGCTTTTTCATAGCCGCGATTTCATCGGTGGTCAAAAGCATATCATCCGCATATTCCATTGCATTGATATATACGAAATATGCGCAAACTGCGATGCAGATAACCGCGTCGGCAATGCCGAATATTCTCATCGAGTTTCTTACATTTGCAAAAGGCACCATAAGCGGTGATATACCAATAAGAGCCTTTGCGCCGAAAATAGCCACAAGATAAGTCTTGGCGAAAGCATAACCCTTGTTGAAGAAGAACGCCAGAAGGATAAGCGCGCCCGTCAAAATTAAATAAATAATTACAATATTTATAATCGTGGAAACGAGCGACAGAATGACCTGATTATTCGCTATCTCGTCTGCGGAGGCAAAGGTCTTTCCGAAGAACTTCACTATACAGGTTACTCCGCTTTCGTTGTAGGCAGCCGCCTGATTATAAACGGGCTTGATAAACAGCGGACCTATGACCAGGAAATAAGCAACGATGCCCTCAATAACGCCGAAAACCATCAATCCCAAGGATATAAGCTTGTTGATCGGGGTTTTTCCGCTTGAGGAATCGTTTACAGCAACAGCAGTTGACATACACAGTCCTCCTAATTCCTTGCCGCTTGACGATAGATATCCACCAAACGGCATAATATACTACATATAAATTATAACATACGCGTGCCATTTTTTCAAGTCAACTCGCACAAAAAACCACATGCGGTTTTAAACAAATTTTGTGCAAATTTTTTGTGCATTTTACAGTATTGACATTTTTTCGCGTCAATTAAAAGCGTAGTGTCTATTTGCGCTGCGTGTTGACTGTGCGGCTGCTTGCAAAAAATTCATGCGTGAGTGCTCACTTGGCAATAGCTCATGTTGTCTTTACACATTTTTAGGCAGGTTTCGCTGTATTTTCTGCATTTGGACGTATCACGACAACATTTTACAGAAGGCTTTTATTTCACACGAACGGTACACTTCAACACTGATGTGCTATGTCAGCGATTCAAGGTTTAAAATCAATATAAGAACAGTCTCATATATTAACGCGGGTGCTTTATACATTGTGTATCCTTTATGCATGTCAGAGTCTTACAGTAAATACGGTGCCCCGTCCGCTGCTTTCGGCGGATATAGTTCCGCCGCACAGCTCGATTATTCTTTTTACCAGCGCCAGCCCCAGACCGTTGCCTTTTGTGGCATGGGAGCTGTCCTCCTGATAGAATTTATCAAAAATATGCGGAAGAGCTTCGGGAGATATACCGCACCCGTTATCCGACACCGTAACGGTAATACCGCTGCTGTCCCGAGCGCAGGACACTTTTATACAGCCGCCCTCATCAGTAAATTTTACGGCGTTGTCAAACAGATTATTCCATACATGTGCAAGAAGCTGCTCATTCCAGTAAAAGGAAATATCCTCCATGTGTTCCATATCTATCTCAATATCTTTTTCCGCCCATTGCGGTTCAAGTCTTATCATGCAGCTGCGAAGCTGCTCGTCCAGAGAAAAGAGCTTTTTTTCGGAAACAATATCTCGGTTTTCCAGACTGGTTAGCAGCAGGGTGTTGGCGGAGAGTGCCGAAAGGTATTCCGTTTCGTCGAGAATTATTTTGGAAAATTCCCTCTGCTGCTCAGTCGTTAGTCCGCCTTCGTAAAGCTGCCGCGCAAAGCCTCGTATAGATGCAAGAGGAGTTTTGAACTCATGCGAAAACGAGGAAATGAAATCCTTGCGGAAAAGCTCGGTGTTGTGCAGCTCCTTTGCCATTTCATTAAACCGACATATGAGAGCTGAAAGCTCTTTGATGGTGTGACGCTCGCTCCAGCCAATCTCCACACGCGCGGAGTAGTCGCCCTCCGAAACGCGCTTTGTGGCTTCAATCAGCTCCGACAGCGGCTTAAGGATTATCCCGCCTATTATAAACGAAAGCAGAAAGCCTATTATTATGCTGGACACAACCGAAGCGATAACCTCCGTTGTGCTGTTTGTGCCTCCCGTTACCATACCTATTGTTATGGCGGCGGAAAATGTCAGCACGTCCGCCGCCGATATAATTATAAGTACCAAAATCGAGAGTTTCAAGCCCAGCCGATGTTTTGTCTTTCTTCTTTTAAAAAATTTTATCAATCCTTTTCCTCCCGCTCGTCACGCCGCACAGCCTTATAGCCAAGTACCCTGACGGTAACTATTTCAAAATCTTCGTTACCGCGCAGCCGCTCCCTTAAACGGTTTATGTGAACGTCCACCGTGCGCGCCTCGCTTTCGCTGTCCATGCTCCAGAATTCCTCCATCAGGGCTGCACGTGTAAAGGTTTTGTTTGGAAACGAAAGCAGCTTGAAAAGTATTTGAAATTCTTTTTTGGGCAGAGCCGCCTCCTCGCCGTTTCTTTTTACGGTAAAGGAGTTGTACAGAAGCTCCGTGCCGCCCACAGTTAGCCGCTGCTCCTCGCCTATTTTTGCCCTTCTCAGCAGCGCCTTTATCCGTAGCAGCATTTCTGTTTCGTCCACAGGCTTAACCATAAAGTCGTCCGTGCCGAGCATAAACGCCTTGCGAAGGTCCTCGGCGCTGTCCTTGGCGGTAATTATAAGCACAGGTATATCGCTGCCGCCGTCGCGGACGGTCTTTAAAAAATCATACCCGTCCATTTCCGGCATCATCACATCCAGCACTATAAGGTCGATATGGGTTGTATCCATCAGTTTAAGCGCTTCTCTCCCGTTGGCGGCGGTAAACGGAACATACCCGTTCTTTTCGAGCGTGTATTCGTAAAGCCGCCGTATATGCGCATAATCGTCCACCACAAGAATATTGAACATCTGTATTCCCCGTTATGTTAAATCAAATCTTCGCGTCTTTTTAAAGGAACGACCGTTCCGTTTCTTATCTGCCTTAAATAGTCAGCGGGGGTATTTATTGGCTCGGGGACGAGTATTCCGCCGCCAAACAGCTTGTCAAGATGGTGGGAATCCGAGCCGCCCGTTTTCGGCAGACCGTACATGTCCGCGTAAAGCTCCGCGCGCTGATTATACAGCGTATCGGGGCTGTGACTGGCGTTGATGATCTCCACAGCGTCTATATCTTCGGGATACAGACTTATGTGATGGATATACGGGGCGCTGCGGAAAGGGTGGGCGTGAACTATAAAGCCGCCCAGCCGCCGCACAGTGCGGAAAAGCTCCCGCTCGTCGGAGTACATTAGAAGCTGTTCATTGTCCAGCAGCCATTGCTTGTTAACGTTGTAAATGAGAAAATCCGCCTGATGCGCGCAAAATTCAAGTCCGAAGAACACTTTAAGACCTATTTCGTCACCGGTCCTTTTCGCAAGCTCATAACCCGAACAATATAGCTCCACGCGATCCTTCCAAGGAAGCTCACGCGGAACTGAGGTGTTGCCGTTAAAAAAGTGATTGGTGACAAAAATTCCGTCATATCCCAGTTTTTTGTGAGCCTGAGCCATTTCCTCCGCAGGCGCGCTTGAGCAGGCGCTGCCCTCTTTAGTGTGCAGATGAGTTTCATATTTGTACATTTCTTTGTAACCACCTTGTACGGTAATCGGAGATCATCAGTCGGATATCGGAGTATAACGCCGCTCTGTCTGTGATCGCTAATTATATTATAGTCCCATTACACCGAATTGTCAAGAGTATGGCTCGGTAAAAAAATAGCGGAAAGGACTTGTAATTTATTGAAAAAGATGGTACAATATAAATGTGTAAAATGCAAAAGATTTCATTTCGCACAGTAGTAGCGCATTTAATTCTAAACTTGCGAAATTTATTTTAAGTAAGAAAATTTATAAACGTTACTGTCAATAGCCGCATAAAATCCGAGTGGTCAAGGGCGCTGAAAGCATAATTGAACTGAAGCCCTCACATGAATTTTCCGCAATCCGCTATGGGAGCGGAATGAAGCGCAGCGAAACGGAGCTTTCACAGCAAAAATAGCGCAGTTTTGGGCAAAGCCGAAAATGAAGTGGTGCGGTTAATGGCGCTGAA
>CAJTMU010000121.1 GCA_910577365.1 uncultured Oscillospiraceae bacterium
ACACATATGAGTGCCGATAAGGTAAAGCGGTATGTTGAGCACGTTATATTCGGGGGTAAATCTGATGGTTTGTGATTATTGGGAGTGCTCTCACTATGCGCAGTGCCTTATACTGCTTGCGCCTGAGGAACGCCTGCCGTGTCCTTTCTGTGTGCATTGGGACATGTGCGACTATTGCCGCAACTTTGTTGAGTGCGCGGAGCTTGTTACGCATTATCTCCCGAATATGTTCCGCCGCATGGTTCGGGATATCCGTACGGGCGAGGACACTATGAAAATCGAGCAGTATATCAACCGAAACACGCTCGGCGGCAGGAAAAGAAGATAGCGCCCCAAATCGGAGCGCCTGCGCCTTATAGTCCGTGGTTGTTGGTGTATTCCTCGACCGCAGTTTTGAGGAACTCTGCAAGGCTCATGCCCGCGCTTTCTGCAAGCTTCTTGTAGCGGTCTTTTTCGCCTTTCTTTGCCCAAAACCTTATTTGTTCAAGGTTCTCACGTTGGTATTTCTGGGTTGCCTTGTTCTGTGCTTGGTTGTACATTTTTATCACCTCTAAGGTATATTATACCATATCTTACATTAGTGCACAATATACATTTTGCATAATTAGTGCACAATATATTTGTTTGTTTCGTCAATTGAAATATGGTGCACAATATGTTATAATATATACATAAGGTAAGGAAAAACCAGAACACCAGAAAGGGCGAAAAGATGAAAAAGCTGCTTACATTAAAGGAGATAGGAGAGCGCGGACGGAACGGGGAGTATAGAGCAATCTGCGACAACGGCAAGACTTATGAAGCGTCATACAGCGCAGAATACAAGTGTATGTTTTTCTGTATACCGTATGATGTAAAGGTGCTCGGGTATGTGGAAAGCTCGATAGCGGAACACGCTGCCGAAGCTGCGGAGCTTATATGGGAGATAAACGGATAGAAAGGAGGGTGAAAAGTATGAACGTATTGGCAGTGTTGGAGCTTTTAGCCAATGATGGAACACGGGTTGTAATTCGTGATAATGATTTTCATATTTTGGCAACGGGCTTTAAGTTTTCCTGGGATGTTAAGCGTTATTATTTTGATACTGTTGATAGCTTCACATGGCAAAATGATGGTAATTTGTTTATTGATATAGACGGAATTTAAATTTTTGACGTTAAGCCAGGCGGCGGGCATTATACGCCGCAGAAAGGACGGAACGGAATGACGGAAGAACGCAGACAAGAGCTTGACGAGTATATATTAAATGAAACATCTGACCCCGAAACACAGGAATGGCGGGACGAACTGACCGACGTTGAGGAAATCGAGTATGTAAATTCTGAAGATGAGAGGTATGAAAATTTCCTTGTTAATGTGTATACACGGATATGTGAGCTTGATAAAAATCGCGGGGGAAAGATATAAGCAATTTCGTAAAATAAAAATTTTACGAAATTAGAAGGAATGTTTTTCCAGTACCAAGTGAACATTCTTCATTTTACCTTATTATACAACAAGCCAACCAAAGTGTCAAGGGTCAGGATCAGAGGTTGAAGCGTCTGCCAAAAATATTTTTCGGTGGCTCGCCGTTGTTCCGCTTCGTTCCTCAGCGACAACGGCGGGTATTGACAGAACCTTGTCGCGGTGGTGCTTCGGCTTTGCCGACGGAGGATAGATTGAATAGGTTTTCTCTCCCCGTCGGCTTTCCATTATACCACCGCGACAAGAACCCGTCAATACGCAAAAAATTTTTTCGTCAGAGGGAAGCTGCTGCAAAGCAGTCACTTCGTTCTTTTTTGTGCGACAAAAAAGAACCAAAAAAGCGACCTAAAGAGGATAGATTGTTGCTTATAAGCGGTTATCGCGCTGAAGCTTAATGCCGCATAGCTTCACTGGGTGTTCGCCCTTATATTTAACGCAAAGTTCACAACGAATTTTACAAGTAGAAAAATAGCCGCACTTCAGACACAGGCATTTCTGCCGTATGCAATTAACATCGGTAAGTGGCGACGATGGCGAGCCGGAACGCAAAAGCTCCAGTATCTCCGTTAACATAACACGGACGTCGTCAGAGTTGGTTTTGTCAACGTAGATCACAGCAGGACGGCTATATAAATACGTCTTATTTTGTATCGCTTGAAGAACTTGAAGTAGAAGTTATCACAATCAAGGATCGGATTGAAATCGTGACTGAACCAACATTCATGACAGCGCTTGCGGCGATATCCGCGATGTGGGCAGCCGGCTTGTCCGCAGACACGGCAAAGGCAGCGATAGCAAACAGCCGGAATTTCATGGGTTATCATAATTTAATAAGCGACCTGCTCAAATAGCTTTAACATGCGCTCGTCAAAATCTCCCTCGGTCTGATCGGCGAACATTCTCCAATAATCCTCACCGCTGACAGAGCGGTAGACTTCTTCGACCGCAGCTTTCTTATCTCCTGGGCTAAGCCCTTGATATGCGTAATAATCCGCTTTGATCCTATCGGCGGTTTTGCTGAGCTTGCTCATACCGTCCTTAAGTCCTTGAACAAACTGAAGAGGATCGACAAGAAAAAGACGAGATAAAATAGCCGAAAGGCATTGATTAAAGTATCTTTTCGAACGCAAATATTGATTGGTGGACAACTTGTTTATGTACATTCCTTTATCAGAAAGACAACCGAGAAACTTAAGCCACCAATCACAGACGGTACAATTATAGCGGCGGCTATGATCCTTATCAACAAAACGGATCAGATCATAAGAAACACGAGATACATACTTTGAAAAATCCGTAGGATCTTTACAATCGAGGAATTTTGAAAAAGCAGCTCCGGCATTATTATCGTGCAATTCAATCTCGAAACGAACCCAATGTTTAAGATCCTCCGGCAGCTTAGCCCCTTTTACTTCCTGCTCCGCCATCTTATCATAAATGCGGACAGATCTTGAAGAATGTTCTTTTCCAAGATAGATAGTTTTTCCAACACGACAAGTTGAAAGATTCATACTTTCAATTATATCAAAAGGTAAACTATCATCATAAGTACTGGGTGCGGGAACCTTGAAAATAGGAACAAGTTCCCCGCTCTCGCGCTTCGGATCCGAGCGGCGGAAATGACTTACAAAACAATGACTTTTCAAAACGCCCTCGATAATATCAAGATTGAGAAGCGGTTTATCTTCTCCAAAGCATTTATCATCAATAGCAATATCAAAACGGCTGCACTTTGTTTTATAGCCATCTAAATAAAGTAATCGGAAACGGTTAAGTGCTGAATGTATGTCCGTTCTCTTGTTCATGGCAAGATAATTCTCGTAGTAATCAAAGCCCGAGCCGGTGAACTCAAAGCATACGCCAGTATTAGCAAAACGCTTCTCGGAAGGTATCTTAATAGAAATGTTCTGATACCTTAAAATCATCTCATATCGATAATTAGTACACATGAACTCAAAGCAGCTTTGCAGTTGATCAATACCAAGAGCGTAAAGAGCTTTTTGCACTAACGCTTCCCTGCTGTCCTTGCTGGAACCAGGAAGGCAAGAGATTGTAAGATAATCTATTTTAATACAATTGTTTGTCAAAGCTTTCTAACCACCTTTCCCATGGTCTTTTTACCCTTCTTGTCCTGTATAACAGGATCGGGCGAGAAATCGGAGCCGGAACGGTTTGCAAGTATCTCGCTATCGGAAATATACTCAGCGTCCAACATACCTTCAACCATCTCGATAGTGTCATACTTGTTTCTAAGCTCGTCCGTCTGAACATAAGCATAATAACCTATATTCCGAATAGGCAGAAGCGGATTAGCAAACCATTTATCATACTGCTGCGCGTCAAATTCACGACAGGTAGTATAACGGCTGAACGGATCCATTAAGTAGCTGTGGCATTCGGTCACGCTATCTGCAATATCTCTAAGCTGCTTATCCAACAAGTTCCATCTTTGAACGGAACCAAGAAGCATGATCCGGCGATGACGGCACTGTAAAATAACCTGATAAACAGGTTTTGGAACAGACTTTTTAGAGCTTGCAAAATCTCGGGAATTAAAAATAGTTCCTATTTCATCTATAAGAACTATTGACTTGTCCGGAAGATCCCTGATCTGCTCGGAATTAACCAGTTTGATTATTTTTGTATCATCGGGAAAGCCCGTTAAAGTAAGATTTGTAAGAATTGTAACATCATGATGAGCTTTACAGATATTATAAGCTCGGCGAACCATTGAAATAGTTTTACCACCGCCAAACTTGCCGAGGAACAGATGAAGCCCCCAATAATTGAAATCATGCCAGCCTTTACACTGTATGTATTTGCCAAGGTCTTTAAAAATATAATACCAGAACAACGGAGCACAGCGCAAAGCATAAAACAGGACTTTAAACATTATTTACCGCCTTTCTTAAACAAAGCCGCTATATTATCCAATATGTATAGGAACAGAAGAAACGGAAGCCAGCCAGTAGACCAGAACAATAAACAGCGAAGATTATCCAGATGAAGCATTATCGCTTACCTCCCATACCCATAATTTCTTTAAAAATCGTGAATAGACAATTAACAGCGAAAACCGTTAAAATAAGCATGGGGGTAGACCCGCACATAAATTCAACGACATCTTGAAAGCTGCTGAAATAGATATTTCCGAAAAGATCATACAAAAACATTTAAAGCTTCCTCCTCTTAAAAATTTTGAATATCAAGCTAACAACCGAGCCAGCAGCTATAAACAACAAGAGCGCTTCGGATACAGAATAATTAACAAAGGGCTTATCCAGAGCGCCGTTTTCGGAAATCCACAAGCTGTATGCGGTATCGCAGTCCTCAGCGGTAATATTGCCTTCCTCATCATAAACAGTCATGGTTCCGTCAGGACCGATTATTATAAATTGCAAAGGCGGCGTTTCATAAACGGGCGTATCGGGATCGATTGGAAGAAAGGGGTTCCAATCCTCTGGCTCCTGATCCCAGATCTGAAAGGGATTATCGAGATCATCAGGCAAGCGATCTCCGTCCTCATCCGTGAAAGCCTGCCAGATCATATTTCCAAGCTCGTCCACAATCTTTTTAAGCAGATATGTAACGCCATCAATTATGATAGTACCTATTATCTCTTCCAAAATAACACCTCATTCCAATATACGGGCTAAAAATCTGATAACTAAGAAAACAACAGAAACTCCAATGAGAATTAACCAGCCGTTAAGCGTATAACCGAAAAAATCAAAATTAAACATTTCAAATACGATTTTTCCCGTATTAAAAATCAATGCACATATATTAACAAAATTCGACATATCAAAGTGTACTTTCGGCATAATATCACCGCCCCAACAACCGACATAATATAGCAAAAACGAGACCAATACATATAAGCGTAGTTATTTCACCAGGCAAGCTGCCGAAGAAGTCGGCTATAAAAATTTCCGTATGCCCGTAGTTTCATCAAGAGCACTGTTCAAATAGCCATCAAAAATTGATGTATCAGGAGCTTCAAGATTAGGAGCGCTCTCCCCTGCCCCGCCGTTTCCGCTTATATTCACGTTTATATCGACCTTGCCGCCTATATCCACTTTACCGCCAACCGCTACATTGCCGCCGGTCGTGCCCGAACCGCTGCCATTTCCGTCGCCGCTCGGGTTGTCTTTCGGCGGTATCTCATAATTGTTTGTGATGTAATTGTTTATCGTGGTTGTGTCTCCGCTGTCGGGGTTCGTTATGCTGTAATCGTATATCGTATCGCCGCTTACCGTTATGTAATAGCTGTCGGGGATTTTCTCCGTGTCTATGTTGCTGTAAGAAACCGTTATAGGCATGTTGCTGTAATAATACCCTATATCGTCCGCCGAGCCGTAAAGGCAAGAACTGTCATGCTCCGAAAATTTAGACCTGAAATGATGATAAAAACTATCACCCG
>CAJTMU010000122.1 GCA_910577365.1 uncultured Oscillospiraceae bacterium
TCATAATATGACCCCCCTATACTAATCTTTGTCTATCAGATGCTCAAAAATCAGTATTACCTGTTGGCGGAGTTTACTCGCCCAGATACGCCTTTCTTACCGATTCGTCGTTTATCAGCTCCGAGGCGTTGCCCGAAAGCTTTATATTGCCAGTTTCCAGAACATATGCTCTGTCCGCAATGGACAGCGCCTTTTTTGCGTTTTGCTCTACCAACAGAACTGTCGTGCCGCTCTCGCTGATAACTCTTATTATATCGAATATCTCCGAAACAAGCAGCGGCGAAAGGCCCATTGACGGCTCGTCCATAAGGATAATGCGCGGCTTGCTCATAAGCGCTCTGCCCATGGCAAGCATCTGCTGCTCACCGCCCGACAGTGTACCCGCCACCTGATTTTTGCGTTCCTCAAGCCGAGGAAAGCGCTCATACACCATTTTCAGCGATTCCGCTATCTCTGCCTTGTCCTTGCGCGTATATGCACCCAGCTTCAGATTTTCCAGCACGCTAAGGTTCTGGAAAACACGCCGCCCCTCGGGAACGTGCGCCATTCCCATGGATACTATCTTATGGGGAGGAGTCTTCAGCAAATCAGTCCCCTCAAACATTATTGAACCGCTTTTAGCGGGTATAAGCCCCGTTATGGTGTGAAGAATTGTGGTCTTTCCCGCGCCGTTCGCACCTATCAGAGCGATTACCTCACCCTGATTTACCTCGAAGGATATGCCCTTGATGGCGCAGATAACGCCGTAATATACCTCTAAATCCTTTATTTCAAGCATTGCCATAAAGCTTCCCCCCTTATTCGCCAAGATATGCCCGAACGACCTCGGGGTCGCTGAGCACCTCGGAGGTGTTTCCCTGCGCCAGCACCTTGCCAAAATTCAGCACCGTCAGCTGTTCGCATATTCCCGAAACAAGCCGCATATCGTGCTCTATCAGCAGGATAGTCACCGAAAATTCCCCGCGGATAAAGCGTATTGTTTCCATCAGCTCCGCAGTCTCATTCGGATTCATTCCAGCTGCCGGCTCGTCAAGCAGAAGCAGCTTGGGATTAGTAGCCAGCGCTCTCGCTATCTCCAGCTTCCTCTGCTTGCCATAGGGCAGGTTGGATGCGAGATATTCCGCCTCATCCTGCAAATCAAATACCTTTAAAAGCGACATCGCCTTTTCGTCCATCTGCTTTTCCTTTTTGAAGTAGGACGGCAGGCGGAATATCCCCTCAAATGTGCTATACGTTATAATGTTGTGCAGACCCACCTTAACATTATCCAACACCGACATCTGTGAGAACAGGCGTATATTCTGGAAGGTTCTGGCTATGCCCGATTTGTTGATGTCTATCTGACTTTTACCCACTATGCTGTGACCGTCCAACAGGATATTGCCAAAGGTGGGCTTATAAACTCCTGTGAGCATATTGAATACAGTGGTTTTTCCCGCTCCGTTAGGACCTATCAGCCCATAAAGCTGTCCCTTCTCTATTGTCAGGTCAAGACCATCGACGGCGCGAAGCCCGCCGAACTGAATACCGAGATTTTTTGTTTCCAGCAGTGCCATCAGGACTTCGCCCCCTTGCTCATCGCCTCGCGGCGGTTTTGTATAAATCTTGAAATTGATATTTTCTCTTTGAACAGGTTGAATTTTTCGTTATTATTTACTATCATAAGCAGTATAAGCACCACAGCGTAGATTAGCATGCGATAATCCCTGAGTTCGCGCAGCATTTCGGGCAGCGCGTAGAGAATGACCGCCGCAATTATTGAGCCGCGCGTGCTGCCAATACCGCCTAAAACAACATATACCAATACCAATATTGACGTATTGTAGCCGAAGGTCGAGGTATTCAGCGAGGATATATTATGGGAATAAAGCACTCCCGCGATACCCGCGAAAAACGCCGATATCATGAACACTATGAGCTTATAGCGGGTCACGCTTATACCAACGGTTTCCGCAGCTATACGGTTGTCGCGTATGGATTTTACGGCGCGTCCCGTGCGGGAATTTATTAGGTTGAGTGAAACGAAAACCGTTATCAGCAACAATATAAAGCCAACGGTAAAGTTTGAGTCGTTGGGAGTTCCCGTTATTCCCAGCGCGCCTTTTACGATGACAGTACCGTCCTCAGCCATGTTAAGGTCGGAGGCGCTCTTTATGGATACGTGCAGCCCGCTTCCGTCAACCCCCACATATAGCAGATTGACGATATTTTTAATTATTTCCCCGAACGCAAGCGTTACTATTGCCAGATAGTCACCACGCAAACGCAGAACAGGTATACCTATCAGAAATCCGAATATTCCTGCGGTAATCCCTCCCAGGACAAGAGATATCACGAACCGCAGCCAGTCGAGCGGAATATTGTCTTTGAGCAGAACCGAGAAAAACGCCCCCACATATGCGCCGATGCACATAAAACCCGCGTGCCCCAGCGACAAATCGCCCAGAATACCAACCACAAGGTTCAGCGATACAGCCATGATGGAGTAAATGCAAAGCGGTACAAGCATACCTTTGAACTGGTACATCTTATCATTCGAGGCACAGATTATCGACACAATGATAAAAGCAGCTATCAGTATTCCATAGGTGATGAGATTGCTTTTGGTTGCCGCCTTAAGCGGCTTTCTTTCTTTTTGCATTTCCGCCCACCTCAGACTTTCTCATTTATCTTCTTGCCAAGCAGACCCGTCGGCTTGAACAGCAATATTATTATAAGGACTCCGAAAACTATCGCGTCGGAAAATTGTGTGGAAATATATCCCTTACTTAAATTCTCGATAACCCCCAGCAATATGCCGCCGACCATCGCGCCAGGAATAGAGCCTATACCGCCGAAAACTGCCGCAGTAAACGCCTTGATGCCCGGCATTGCTCCCGTTGTGGGTGAAAGCGCGGGGTATGATGAGCAAAGCAGTGCTCCGGCGACTGCCGCCAGCGCCGAACCGATAAGAAAAGTGAGCGAAATGGTGGAATTCACGTTTATCCCCATCAGCTGCGCTGCGCCCTTATCTTCGGATACCGCCAACATGGCGCGCCCCGGCTTTGTCTTGTTTATAAACAGATTAAGGGCTACCATTATAATTACCGAAACAACTATTGTGGCGATAGTTTCGCCCGAGATATGAAGCTGATTGTCAAACAGGTCAATTGATGGAATGTTTACCACAGAAGTAAAGCTCTTTGTGTCAGACTTAAATATCAGCAGCGCCGCGTTCTGAAGCAGATAGCTCACGCCTATCGCCGTAATGAGTACTGCCAAGGACGATGCCTTTCGCAGCGGCTTGTACGCCACCTTTTCAATTACCACGCCCAGCACCGCGCAGACCACTATCGACCCTAACACGCCGACATACGGAGGAAGTCCCCATGTGATACAAATGGTGTATATCGCGTAAGCTCCCACCATAATAACATCGCCATGGGCAAAATTCAGCATTTTGGCAATGCCGTAGACCATGGTGTATCCGAGCGCTATCAGAGCGTATATACTGCCCAGACTTATACCCGAAACCAGATAACTTAAAAAACTCATGTAACTTCCTCCTTATTTAACAGAGTTGTTCGATAACCGTCCATATCAAGTGCTCGGCAAATTTAAAAATCATTCGTGAAAGCGAAGCCTAACTTTAAGGAAATTTGGCAGCAAACCGGCTAAAGCTTGCTGAGCAAGTTTCAGCAGTGCGAAAATTTGCTCTCAAATAGGCGGTTGTCGAACAATTCTTCCGAGATAGTCCAAATATGCCGTATAGAAATCTCTATACGGCATACCGTAACTATCGCGAAAAATTTTTACATTGCCTTATAGCTTCCGTCGGTGATAACGACCGCCTTAGGAGCCTTGGAAGGCTCGCCGTCAGCAGCCCATGTGATGGAAGTGCCTGTTACGCCGTCAACGGTGATCTCCGTCATAGCCTTTTTAAGAGCGTCGCAAATCTCCGAAGAGGACATATCGGCGTTGATACCCGCCTTCTCTGCCGCCGCCTTGATGATATAGATAGCATCATAAGCGTCAGCTGCAAACTGATTCATGGTCTCGTCACCATACTTAGCTCTGTACTCGGTTACAAAATGTACAGTTGCATCGTCTGTAGCGTCAGCAGCAAAAGGAGTCAGCAGCATAACGCCCTCTGCAAGTGATATGTCAAAATTATTCATGTTCAGAATACCGTCCAGACCATCGCAGCCGAAATACTTGATTTCAAGTCCGCTGCTCTTTGCCTGCTGGAGGATAAGAGAAGCCTCGCTGTAATAAATAGGCAGGAACATCAGGTCTGCGCCGCTGTCCTTAATGGACTGAAGCTGAGCGGAGAAGTCAGTCTTGTTATCCTTAGTAAAGGACTGCTCGGAAACAATCTCAATACCCTTAGCGGATGCCTCGCTCTTGAACTTATCAAAAATGCCTGCGGAATATGCGTTGTCGGACTGATAAATTATCGCAACCTTGCTTGAAAGACCGTTGTCCGCAATATAATCTGCCGAAGCAACGCCCTGGTTAGGATCAGAGAAGCATACGCGGAATGCGTTATCTCCGGAAATGCACTCAACCGCAGTTGAAGAAGGGGTCAGAATAAACATATTGTCCTTTGCAGCCTCTGCGCCAAATGCAATGCACGCACCAGAGGTAACAGTGCCTATGGAAATGTCCATATCCCAATCCTTAAGCACGTTATAAGCGTTTACCGCCTTTTCCTCGCCCGCCTCGTCGTCCTCTATCTTAAACTCAAGAGTACAGCCGTTGATACCGCCGGCAGCGTTGATTTCGTCAATCGCCAGCTGAGCGCCGTTCTTTACGCCGTTTCCGTAAAGAGCGTAGTCACCCGTAAGAGGACCGCTGCCGCCGATTCTAAGCACGTTTCCGCCTGCCGAGGCGTTATTTTCGCTGTCATTTCCAGATGTGTTACCGTCGGTCTTGCAGGCAGTAAGGCAGGTAATTGCTGCCGCTGCTGCGAGAAGCGACGCCATAATCTTCTTTAATTTCATAAAGTTTGACCTCCGTAAAGTAATTATGCAGGATTTTTATACATTTAATTCAATTCCGCATATGGTTATTATATACTTTTGTTCCCTTCTTGTCAATAGATAATTCAAATTTCTCTTAATTTCGCGCGATTTTTATAAAAAACGTCCAAATTTCCCTCTAAAATAACCATTACTGCAACAGATTTATTAATAACTTGCATAGAAAACATGAGTTCTTGAAATTTGCGCGTATGACTTGGATAAAAAGCCTGCACATATTATGCGCAGGCTTAAGCATGTATATAATAGTGTTGATCTAAGCCATTTTATTTAAATTTGAAATTTTCCGCGGCCCACCTGAGCGTGCAACACTTTGCTTCGCTGCATGCTGTGAACCCAAGCTCTCGCGAAAAATTTCCTGCATCAACATTGTGTCGCAATAACTTTTTACAAACTTAAGCCTGCGAATATTCTGCGCAGGCTTAAGATATCAAAATGCAGACCAATAACTATTTTTTATCATCACTCTTCTTGCGCTTTCTTGTTGCCAGCACAAGCGCAAGAGCCGCTGCGGAAGCTGCCATAGTGCCTGCGGGAAGCCCTACACCGGTGTGAGGATTGGAATCTTCAACTCCGCCAACATCACCAAGAGGTACGGGAACATCGTCAAATGGAGTAAGCTCCAAATCTTCCCCATCGGTAGGCATATCACCCAACGGAACGGGAGTGTCATCAAACGGGGTAAGTTCAATCGAATCCGTATCTGCTTCGCCTTCGTCATCAACTTCATCCACAATCTGAGGTGTATCTTCCGGCTCGGGTTCAGCAACCGTGTCCGCGTCATCACTCGGTGTAATATCTGTGTCTGTATCGGTATCAGATTCCTGTGGCGGGGAAGTTGTATCCGTATCATCA
>CAJTMU010000123.1 GCA_910577365.1 uncultured Oscillospiraceae bacterium
ACGCGCTTTTCCGATTTTTTAAACAGGTATTCAGAGATGATTATAAAGGAGTTAATTCATGAACGCTATCGAAGCAAAAAAACTTACCAAAAAATATAAAGATAAGTGCGCGGTTGATGGGCTTGAACTATCCGTGAAGGAAGGGGAGCTTTTTGCGCTGCTTGGTGTAAACGGTGCAGGAAAAACTACGACAATAAGAATGCTGTCCTGTTTATCGGAACCTGACGAGGGAGAGTGCTTCGTGGGAGGTCACAGCTGCTCAGGAGAGAGCGGCGAGGTAAAGCGGCTGATAGGCGTTTCACCACAGGAAACAGCCGTGGCGGAAAATCTCACAGCAAGAGAGAATCTGGAGCTTATGTGCGGCATACATGGGCTTTCCAAGGAGGAAACCAAGCGGCGCATTACGGAGATGACAGAACTTTTCGGGCTAAATGAGGCTAAAGGGCGCGCAAAGACACTTTCGGGCGGATGGAAGCGTAAGCTTTCCATTGCCATGGCGCTGATATCATCACCGAAAGTTCTGTTTCTCGACGAGCCGACGCTTGGGCTGGATGTGCTGGCGCGAAGAGAACTATGGAAGGTGATAGAATCACTTAAAGGCAAGAAAACCATCGTTCTTACCACGCATTACATGGAAGAAGCGGAGCGGCTTTCCGACCGTATCGCGATAATGATAAACGGCAGGATCGCTGCGCAGGGAGCACTGTCGGAATTGGAGGCGTTTTCAGGCGAAAGCGGTCTGGAAAACGTTTTTGTGAAAATAGCGGAAGGGGGTATGGCTCATGAATAGGATAATCGCGTTTTCGCGTCGCAACTTTAAGGAAATACTGCGCGATCCGCTGAGCTATATTTTATGTCTTGGTTTTCCGCTGATAATGCTGGTAATAATGACTCTCGTAAACGAGAGCATACCCGCAGAAGCGGGTATGGTGATATTTCGTATTGATTATCTTTCAGGCGGTATCGCTGTGTTCGGACTTACATTTATAATGCTGTTCACCAGCCTAAGTGTCGCTAAGGACAGGGCAGGAGCCTTTCTTGTACGGCTTTATGCTACTCCCATGCATTCAGGCGATTTCATTATGGGCTATATCGCGCCGGTTATGGTAATTGCGCTGGCGCAGGTGCTGATAACATTTGCCGCTTCGATTTTAATTTCCTTTATAACTGGTATCGGGCTGAGCGCGGCGGGGCTTGGCGCGGCAGCGCTTGCGCTCGTTCCAACGGCGGTGATGATGATAGGCTTCGGACTGTTGTTTGGCAGCTTATTCGGTGAAAAATCGGCTCCCGGACTTTGTTCGATAGTGATATCGCTCGCGTCTTTCTTAGGCGGAGTATGGTTTGACCCCGATGGTACAGGGGGAGTTTTGCTCAAAATCTGCAAAGCGCTTCCTTTTTATCACTCCGTGCATGCCGCGCGCCTTGCTGCTGTGCTGAATTTTGACGGTTTTGTGCGACACTTTGCGGTGACAGCCGTTTGGGCTGCTGCGATAACTTTAACCGCAGTGCTGGCATTCAAGGCGAAAATGAAAGCGGAAACATGCTGAATAAGACTTGCACCCGATGGGACGTTTCCCGTCGGGTGCAAGTGTATTTCACATAGGCTTCAGATTTTTATTCAGCCTGTCTACCATCCATGCGAGCCGCTTTTCCCGTCCCGCGTCAGTCTTCGCGTCAAAATATGCCCGCGTATAGGTTTTCTTTACCGATGGGGACATGGCTTGAAAATTGGTGAATGCAGGCTCATAGCTTTTCAGCAGTTCGGACAGGCAGGCAATTTGCTCCTCTGTAACATCAGGCGGTTTAGGGGCATTCCACTGACCGTTTTTTTGAGCCTCCTCTACTTTATTTCTGCCATGAGCGGTCATAAGTCCCCTTTCCTCAAGGCTTTTTACCAATGCCTTATTCTTTTCCGACCACTTGCTGTTTTCCCTGCGCATGGAAAAGTATTTCTTATAAGCTTTATCGTCAATGCTTTGCATCTGCCCGTCAATCCACCCGAAGCAGAGAGCTTCCTCAAGTGCTTCTCCTGCCTTTATTGTTTTCGGTCCGCCGGCTTTGCCGAACAAAAGCCAGATACCGTCGCTTGACAGACAATTATCATTAAGCCATTTTCTGAATTCTTCCCTGTCAGCAAATTTCATTATATCACTCATTATTTTTCTCTCTTTCCTCAAATTATAACAACATTTCCATTGTACATAAATTACGTATAAAAGCAGCACGAATTTTGATAATCGGCATTTCTGCTTGATGTAGCTTGACAAAGCATGCGGCGGATCGAATTTAACACACTATGCAGTTGTGCTCATAACAGAGAACTCTAACGCCTTTTACAGCTTTTTAACTGGTCTGACAAACTTCCAAAACCTTTCTGGGTCATGGTAAAAATAGAATACCCTGCCTTGCGTAGTGTCAAGGCAATAACCGGAGGAAGCGTAATCGAAGTTTTTCATAGCTTCCTCTATTTTTTGCTCGACATTGCAGTTCTGCGTCTGATAGTCAAACGGACCGTGTTCAAATACAATATACTCGCCTTCAGGAACGTCCATCATTTGCATCTGTTTCGGAATCTCACCGTTATAATCAGCGGGAAGCCGAACACCATAGCTTTCTGCCAAAGGAATCCCCCAACTGCAAATTCTGCCGGTCGGTTCATTGATAAATGCCATGATCTGACCGCTGCCGCTGTTGGCGTCATCACCGCCGGCATCGTCAAGCTTTCCTTTTCCGGTTTTTGAACTGTTAACTTCATAAGGGCATTTCTAAAAACCGTTTTTTCCTCAAACATGGTTTTTGGAGATGCCCATATATAATTTTACCGCAATCTGTGATAAAAATTAACAGAACATAACTATATGAAAATCATAACGCTGTATCGCGTCAACTCTACTCAAAAAAACACCTGTAAGTTTTAATCGCGAGTGTCTATTTTTTCGCGCTGCAATCCTATCCGTATTTCCGTGCCCGATTCGTCGGAGCGCGCGATTATATCATGACCCAGCGCGGCGCATATACGCCGGCAAAGATAAAGCCCTATTCCGCTTGCTTTTTTATCGGTTCGCCCGTTGCAGCCGGTGTACCCCTTTTCAAATATCCGCGGCAGATCCTCGGGTGCGATGCCTATTCCCGTATCCCTTACGCACAGATCGTCCCCGTCAAGGTATATCCGCACCGTTCCAGAGCGCGTGTATTTCAGCGCGTTTGAAATGACCTGCTCCATCACGAACAGCAGCCATTTTTCATCTGTCAGTACTGAATAGTTTAGCGGCTCATAGTCCAGCCGAAGCTTTCTGCGGATAAACTGCGGGGAGTATTTGCGTACAGCCTGCCGCACTATTTCATCGAGGTCGCAGCGGCGTATAAGGTAGTCGGTGCTGTCGCTGTCCAGCCTGAGGTAGCACAGAACCATTTCGACATACTGCTCTATACGCTGAAGCTCCTCTGAAAGCTCTCGTGCCTCCGCAGTGTCCATACCCTGAAGCGTGAGTCGCATTGCGGCTATCGGAGTTTTTATCTGGTGAACCCACATGGTGTAGTATTCCGTCATATCGGTCTCTTTTTGTATAATAGTGTTCTCCAGTTCCCGTCTGTCATCAAACAGTTTTACTATAAGCTGTTCATAGTCCCGCTCTATCCTGTCACGCGCTTTGGGGAGATTTTCAAGCGTTATGGTTATTTCGCCGGTCAGTTCCCGCATACGCTTGTGCCGTCTGCGGTATCCGATAAAGTCCACCGTTGCCGCTGCCAAACCTGTTACCGCTGTTATCATTGCGCCGTATATCACCGCATCTGAGGGCGCGTTATATAGTGTGAACACCCATAAAAAAATAACGGTTATCAGCGTCAGCGCCGCGATGGTTCTGAAACGCGAATATAAATAAGATATAAAGGTACGCATTTTTTCTCCTGTTTATAGCTGTCAGCTGATAATGTATCCCATGCCGACTTTCGTCGTTATGAAGCTGTCCAGACCTGATGCGTCAAGCTTTTTGCGCAGCCGCGCCACATTTACGGAAAGCGTGTTCTCGTCAACGTAGCTGTCGGTTTCCCACAATCTGTTCATAAGCAGCTCGCGGCTTACAACCTTGCCTTTGTTTTCAAGCAGAGTTTCCAGAATACGATATTCGTTTTTCGTTAGCTCTATTTTTTCCCCGTTGTAGGACAGGGAAGCGTCCAGCGTGTTCAGTATAGCTCCGCGGTGTTCAAATACTCCTATTTTATCCGTTTCAACTGAAAGATCGTAGCTTCTGCGCAGCAGCGCCTGAATCTTTGCGGTAAGCACGCTGAGGTCGAACGGCTTGGCTATGAAATCGTCCCCGCCCATATTCATCGCCATTACTATGTTCATGTTATCTGCGGCGGAGGACAGAAAAACTATCGGCACTTTGCTTTTTGCTCGTATCTCATTGCACCAGTAAAACCCGTTGAAAAAGGGAAGCGTAATGTCAAGCAGAACAAGCTGCGGCTGGTATTCCTCAAATTCCGCGCTGACTTTCCGGAAATTTTCCGCGCATTTCACGTCAAATCCCCAGTCTTTCAGCTTGCGCTCAACTGCGCCCGCTATGCCTTGGTCGTCCTCAACAATAAATATCCGATACATCTCCGCGCCCCTTTCTTAATAAATGGTTATTTACATTTTAACATAACTTGCGGAAAAAAGCAATATTATTTTGTTCCTGTCTTGCTATCTGAAATATGAAAATTAGCTTCGTTCGGCAAAGCATCGCCGCTGATTTGTAGCATTGTAAAAGCCTTTAACCACTGTATAAGCGCAAATTGTTTTATGCACAAAATTCTCTCCATTTGCCTTGACAAGCACTATTTTTTATGGTATAATTAACATAAATATTATGTTTAAGTTTGCACTTATCTGCAAATCATATAATTAAATCTACGCCACAGGCAATAACCGGCTTGTGCGGGAAACATTTAAAATAAGGAGAATCGTATCAAATGAACGCAAAATTTCATATCCCCGATTTTTTTAAGCACGCCGACCTTAATCTTTCTTTGATAGATAAAATTAAGGAGCACCCCGAGTATTTCTATGACGGCGTGGAGATTGCCTCATGCTTTGGCTGCTTTCCGCCCGCGCTGTGGAACGGAGGACGCGCTCTTGGAGGAACAGCGTCATATGATTTCATAAAAGCGGTGATAAAAGCGTTCAATGATAGAAACGTACCAATTCGCTATACTTTCACGAACCCCACACTTGAGGAAAAGGATCTTAAAGATCCTTTCTGCAACCGTATTGCAAAGCTTGCTGAAAACGGATTTAATGAGATAATTGTCAATGTTCCTTTTTTGGAGGAGTATGTGCGCGAGAAATATCCTCAGTACCCGCTGATATCTTCAACAGTTAAGCAGATAGAGGATTATGACGCGCTGATGAGGGAGTTTGAAAAGGGCTATAAGCTTGTAGTTCTTGATTATAATTGGAACAACGATTTTGAAAAGCTGGAAAAGATACCCCGTGAGCTTCGCGAACGATGCGAGATACTTGTATGTCCGTATTGCACACCGCACTGCAAGCGCAGAGGTGAACATTATGTCGCTCTCGGAGAGGCTCAGCGCGAGAGCTGCCGTCAGGCAGTTTCCGCCGCTAAATTTGACAACAACGCTATGCAGAAAGCGTTTGAGTTCAATTGTCCCAATACGGGATACAATTTCTATCAGATACAGAATTATTGCACCTTTGTCAAAAACGACGATATTTATACTAAGTATCTTGATATGGGTTTCTGCAATTTTAAAATAGAGGGAAGGGTGCTTCACTCCGCGAACGTAATAGAAAGCTATGTATACTATATGGTAAA
>CAJTMU010000124.1 GCA_910577365.1 uncultured Oscillospiraceae bacterium
TGCCGCCTATATCCGTGCCCAGCGCCAGCGCCCAAGCCAACACATTCAGTTCCATTCCGGTATTCGCCGCAAGGGACTGTATCACCGGCACCATTGTTGCCGCAAACGGTATATTATCCACAACCGCGCTCGCAACAGCAGATACCCAAAGAATTATGCCTATCATCAGAATAGCGTTTCCGCCGCTTATCCGCCCGATAAAATCGGAAACAAGAACAAGTATTCCTGTCTGCTCCAGACCGCCAACTACAACGAACAGTCCCACAAAAAACAACAGGGTCTTATAATCTACCTTTTTCATGATGGTAAAAATGCTCTTGCCAGCCGTAAGCAGCGTTACCGCAGCAATAACTACGCCTATAAAAGCAACCGTAAGCCCCGTCTGCGCGTGAGTCACCAGCATGACTACCGCCGCAGCGAAGATAACGCAGCTTATAATAAAGCTTGTTTTGTTTTTAATAGCCTCAGTGGGCTTCGGGAGCTTTGAAATATCTATTTCCTCTCCTTGTACGGATTGAAGCTCCTTTTTGAAAATCAGATAAAAGTATGCCACTACCGCTATTAAGCAAATACCCGCAATCAGTCCCGTGTTGATCAGGAAATCCGTGAAGGAATAGCCCAGTGATGTACCGATGATTATATTGGGCGGATCGCCGCACATTGTTGCCGAGCCTCCAAGATTTGCACAGAATATCTCGGAAATTATCATCGGTATCGGGTTAAATTTAAGCAGATGGGCAAGCTCAACCGTTACAGCTGCCAGAAACAGTATCACCGTTATGCTGTCGATAAACATCGCCAGCACTGACGACATTATCATAAATGCAATAAACAGCGGTATTACCTTGTATTTCACCAGCTTCGCCAGCGTCATGCAAAGCCATCTGAAAAATCCCGCGTTTGCCATGCCCTCTACCATTATCATCATACCTGCAATAAAGATGATGGTAGCCCAATTTATACCCGCGGTACTCTCCGAGGATTCGCCCGCGCTGTACCAAAATTCCACTGTGATGATGTTTTGCAGATTAAGCGTTTCCCAGAACGCATCAAAGCTGCGCATACACAGCCCGAAAACGATAACCGCGGTTGCCAAACCGCTTCCCAAAGTGATGTAATGCCGTGGGATCTTATCAATTATTATCAGAATAAACATTCCCACAAATATTACAACCGCAAAAATCTGTGCCACTAACATTTCCTTTGCCTCCTGTCATGAAGCGCTGACGCGCTTTCTCTATATTCCAAAGGCATATTATAGCACATAGTTAAACTTTTGTCAAGCGGTTTGGTAGTTTTATATTGATTTTTGTTGGTTCTTTATAAAATCATTCGATATTTGTTTTATTAAGTCTGACCGAAAGCCATTAATTTAAAATATTTTCACTCACCGCCGCAAACAATGCTTTGTATCATTTGCTTTGAAAGATGTTTGCAAACCCCGAAAATACCGGATTTACAGTGCAAATTTTTCAATTAATGAGGTAAAAAGCCACAGGAATACTGTATGTATTTCAAGAATTTTTAATGACATTTGCGGAGATTTTGTAGTTTCTTTTGCACAACCCTTTACTGCAATGTCGGTCACCAACTTAAAATTTTCTCTCTGGTTTTATTATACAACATTTTTTCATTGCTTGTCAACCGCGTTCAGCAAAAAAATCGCGCCCTTTGACCCAAGAACGCGATTTTTGTCACTTTACCCAAATTTATGCCCGCATTTTTGCTCCTATCGTCTTTTCAACACTCTCAACGATAGCCGCCATTGCCTCGTCCGCCGCAACGTCGGTAACGTCCGCGGAGCTGTCCGAGAGAGTCAGCGTGAACGTAAGGCTCTTTTTGCCCAAGCCGAGCTTTTCGCTCTCGTAAATGTCAATGAATTTCACGCTGCTCACACGCTTGTCAGCCGCCGATATCGCGTCCATGACCGCCGCGCAGTCGGTTTTCTTGTCAACCGTCAGCGACAGGTCGCGTCTTACTGAGGCATATCCGCTTTCGGAGCGGTATTTTATCTCCTTTTTAAACAGTCTTTCCAGCAGGGAATAATTTATCTCCGCTATAATAACGTTCAGGTCGGTCTTTTTGCCCTCCGCGATATTCAGCTTTTCCACCACCTCATACCGCAGCTTGCCGAGATGTCCTATCTTCTCTCCGCCGCAGTATATATCCGCCGTGATACCCGGGTGCAGATAGGAAACCTCTCCTCTCTCAAAGCGGAAACTCAGGCCGTTCGCCACAGCAAACGCCTCCAAGCTCTCCTTTACCGTGAAGAAGCTCTCACCCGCGCCGAATGCACCCATACAAAGTATCTTGCGTTCCTCAGGCGGCTCGGTAAGCGGCAGAGCCTTAGGCAGATAGATATTCGCAAGTTCGAAGAACCTGCCTTCAGAGTGATCCGTCTTTACATTGTCGGCTATAACGTTTATCATGCTGGGAGCCATAACGGTGCGCATTATAGACAGATTATCGGTGATGGGGTTGAGCAGTTCTATTGCCTTATGCTCCGCCGCGTTTTCGGGGAGCATAAGCAGTGACAGCTCTCTGCGGGAATACATCGCCAGCGTCTGTACCTCATAGTACCCCTGAGCGCAGAGGAATTTCTTGCAGAAAAGCTCCTTGTTCTGCGCCGTATCAAGCCCGCCGTCGGTGACTTTGGCGCTGTCAAGAAACGTCGGGGTAAGGTGAGAGTAGCCGTATTCGCGTATTACTTCTTCAGCGGTATCCTGATATCCGTCTATATCCTCGCGCCAGCGGGGAACGGTTATTTCAAGGCTGCCGCCGTTCTGCGCCACGCCGAATCCAAGCGATTTCAGTATGGAAATTATCTTTTCCTCGGGTACCTCTATGCCCAGAACGCCGTTTACTTTCGCGGTCTGAACGGTTATCACGCGCTCATTTGTTGAAGCGCCCGCACTCTCGTCAAAGTGGGAGGAGCTTATTTGGGCTATTCCCAGCGACTGCACGAGATTTAGCGCTCTCGCCATGCCGCACTCCACGCCGTATTCGTCCACGCCCTTTTCATATCTTGCCGCCGCGTCGGTATGAAGCCCCAGTGCGCGGGCGGTCTTGCGTACGCTGTCGCGCATGAATTTCGCGGATTCAAGCAGTATCGCCTTTGTCTCGGGAACTATCTCGCTGTTAAGACCGCCCATGATGCCCGCAAGTCCAACAGGCTTTGATTTATCGCATATAAGCAGATTGCTGGGGTTGAGCAGGTTAGATTTTTCATTTAGCGTTATCAGCTCCTCGCCCTCCTTAGCTCTGCGCACCACTATCGAAGAGCCGTCCAGCGTGGACAGGTCGAACGCGTGCATGGGCTGACCTATCTCAAGAAGAACGTAATTGGTCACATCAACTATCGCGTCGATAGCTGCAAAGCCGCACGCCGAAAGTCGGCGCTTCATCCACTGCGGAGATTCAAAGTGCTTTACATCATATATATAATGACCCAGATAGCGCGGGCAGACGTCCTTTGCCTCTACCGTCACCGAGATATCGGGATTTGTCGTGCCGTCGCACTCGTAGAAGTAATCCGGCTCTTTCAGCGGCTTATTAAGGAACGCCGCAACCTCTCTGGCAATGCCCAGCACAGATTGGCAATCTGGACGGTTCGCGGTAATGGAAACGTCGAAAAGCCAGTCGTCCAGTTCCAGCACCTCTTTGATATCCTTTCCCGTTTCCGTATCGGGCGGCAGGATAAGTATGCCGTTTACCTCAGCTCCATTTATCCAATTATCGTCCACGCCAAGCTCCCCGCCCGAACAAAGCATTCCGTAGGACATCATGTCCTGCATTTTGCGGGGTGCTATGCTAATGCCGTTGGGCAGCTTTGCTCCCACCAGCGCCGCGGGAACTTTCGCGCCGACAAACACGTTGTCAGCTCCCGTAAGGATAACAATATCCCTGCCGTGCTTTCCGCAATCGAGCTTACATATAAGAAGATGCGTGCCCTCATATTTCTCAAGCGCGGTTATCTCACCGACCACGACGTTTTCAATATCTTTGCCGAGATAGATGGTTTCCTCAACCTCCAAACCCGCGCCGAACAGCTTTTCCACAAGCTCAGACGGCTGCGCGTCCATATCCACATAATCCTTTAACCAGCTGTACAGAATTTTCATATCCGTTCTCCCCCCTTATCACGCCTTGAATTGCTCGAGAAAATCCCGATCGTTCTCAAAAAATTTACCCATATGAGGAATGCCGTATTTCAGCATGGTAATACGCTCTATGCCTATTCCAAAGGCTATTCCCGAATACTCATCGGGGTCTATCCCACAGTTTTCAAGCACCCTGTTGTTCACCACGCCGCCGCCGAGCACCTCTATCCAGCCAGTGCCCTTGCAAAGCGAACAGCCTTTGCCGCCGCACTCAAAGCAGCTTACGTCAACCTCGACGCTCGGCTCGGTAAACGGGAAATACGACGGACGCAGGCGGGTTTTTGCACCCTCGCCGAAAATCTTCAGCACGAACCTGTCCAGCATACCCTGCAAGTCGCACAGCGTTATGCCCTTGTCCACCACCAGACCCTCAAGCTGGCTGAACATCGGAGAATGCGTAGCGTCGCTGTCGGAGCGGAACACCTTTCCCGGAACAAGAACCTTTATCGGCGGCTTCTGCCTGTCCATGGTGCGTATCTGTCCGGGGGAAGTGTGCGTTCTCAGCAGCAGATCGTCCGTCAGCCAGAATGTGTCCTGCATATCACGCGAGGGGTGATCCTTAAGCACGTTCAGGCGGGTGAAGTTATGGTCGTCGTCCTCGATCTCGGGACCCTCGTAAATATCAAAGCCCATTCCCGCGAAAACATCTATCATCTCCTGCCGCATTATGGATATCGGGTGCAGATTTGCGGGAGCGCGGCGAAGCGCGGGCAGGGTAACATCAATCGTTTCCTTTTCGTAGCGGCGCTCAAGCTCCTTTTGCTTAATTTCCGCCTGCTTGGTCTGATAAAGCTCCTGCGCCCATACGCGCACGTCATTCACAGCCTTTCCGAAAGAGGGCTTTTCCTCCGGGGGAACGCTTTTCATCTCCTTCATCAGACCCGAAATAACACCTGTTTTTCCGAGGTACTTCTGCCAGAATTCCGAAAGCTGCTCGCTGTCGAGCACGTCCCCGATCTTCTGCTTGTATTGCTCTTTAATCTCGCTGAAATCCTTCATACCGTTCTCCTTATTTTGATTTGAATTTTCCCGCACCGCAAGAACGCTGCTTTGCAGCGTTCTTGATATCCCGCTCGTAAAAGCTCTGCTCCACTTCGTTACGCTACGCTTTCACAAGAGGATTGCGGGAAAATTCTTGCGTGGGCGGAACGTTGTTCTTCGCTTGCGTTGCTTTGCTGCGTGAGCAAAGCGTTGCCCCTTGTTTACGATGCTTTTCTGCGCGGGTGAGATGTCGCTGTTTGTTTTTATTATACAACAAAAAATCCCGCCCCATAAATGGGACGAGATAACTCGCGGTACCACCCAAATTCGGAGCATTGCTCCGCACTTGACACACCTTAACGCGGCGCAACGTTCCGTTTATAGACGAACTCTCGCCCTTTCGCGGACAACTCCCATGCTGAAATTCACCCCTCGCGGCGGCGGGACGCTCCCAGCCGATGACGTCCATTCTCTGAGCCGCTTGTGCGAAAAGCTACTTACACATGTTCAACGTTTTTAAATTATTGCTCTTATTATATCATGTTCCACCCGGTTTGTCAAGGGCTTTTTTGCCCTTGGTTATCAACTAAAAAGTTTTATAATAAATGCAAGAGGTACGGAGCGCAGTGGTGGAGCGCGTTCACAAGGATTTTCTTGCACGTTT
>CAJTMU010000125.1 GCA_910577365.1 uncultured Oscillospiraceae bacterium
GCTCCCGAAGAGAGCTGAAATTGCCCTCTCCACCACAAATGCCTTTTTATAGCCATTTCTATTCCACACAAAATTCTCTTTAGCGGTCTTGTACCCATTGTTTCCATGTGCTCCAAACCTGTCTATGGTCAAATATGTGGTCAATCGAAATAGAACACAAAAAAATAACATCCAACTGTTCCAACCACCATTATACCACAGTCATAACTAAGAATCAAGTCAAAAATTGGGTCGCAATAAACAAAGAATAGAGCGAAGCCCCACTCCCTAAAACGGGGAGTGGGGTTAAACTTCAAAACTGTCGTTTTGACAGAATAGTATTTACTATCAAAATAGGTACTCCGTGTTTCACGAGGTACCACATAGATGGGGATACAGATGCGTACCCATCTCACAAAAATATAACTGATACTAATCCCTTTTAAAACTGTTGGATTAGTGTTTCGGGTGCAACCCTTTTTAAACTATGGATTTCATCCATAGTTTAAAAAGGGATTGGTATGAGTCCCAATGCAGGACTCAGTTGCTATGGTTTCAAAAATTGAACCACATAGAACAAAGAATACGGCAGGACAAAAAATCACTCGCCCTAAAACAGATTGTCTTTGATTGATATTTTACTCATAGATACGACTTCATTTTTTGACATAACAGCAAATATTCACAGCATTATAAAGCATACTCAATATCGATGTCAGTACATTTGCTAATAGAATATCATCCTGCCAAAACTTAGATTTGGGCAGGGCATATTGTGTTATATAGCTTTACTCACTTTATAATCGACTTTGCTTCAAAACCGGAAGTCTTTACCGTTACCGTGACCTCGTTGTTCTTGGGCAGTATCGCCGCAAGTAGCCTTCCGTGATACGCACGGCATACATTTGTCGTATAGTCGTGTTCGTCATCAACCTTGTCAGAGCCTGTGCCAACGACTCTGCCACCCTCGACGGTCACAGTCACTTCATCGTTCGTCGTTCACGCTACATTTCCATCACTGTCGCAAAGATATATTTCCGCAAATATAAGGTCCGCAGTGCCCGCCTTGCCGATTACGTCGGCTGCTATTTTAATTGCAGCCGCTTCGACGACTGTGCAAAGTTCGTCTTTTCCACAGACCTCACTACCGATATATGCGACCGCTTCCAGTTTTCCGGGCGAGTATTCTACCTAAAATAAGGCAATGCCCTTTTCGTTCGGAGCCTTTTTGCCAAGTGATTTGCCGTTAAGCCAAAGTTCGCACTCGTCTGCAGTGGAATACAGCTGAACTTCGGTGAATCTGCCCTCCTTGCCGGAATAATTCCACGTCCTCTCAGCGTCATAAAATCCCCATGCAGAAATTACCTTTGACCTGCCGAAGTTGTTGGGATCAACGGATAAGATCCTGACGGTTTCTCTGTTCCACGCAACGTCACGGTAATACGATGCAGACTTTTTGAATCCGCAGATGCTGAAATCGCCGCAATTTGAAATATGCTCAGGATAACTGGTGAGTATCCCTATGGGTGTCGTATTGGGATCGTAGACAATATGCCCTATTCCAGTTTCTCCGAAGTAGTCCCAGCATGTCCAGACAAACTCGCCGATGAGCTTTTTGCGAGAATCCATCATACTTTTTACCCAAACCGCATCCATCGGGTAGCTCTCGGTGACGACAAAGAGGTGAGAGGCAAATATCCGCTCGTCTTTCGGAATCCTGTGAGTGAGGTAGTTATATCCCAGCACTTCAAGATTCCCCGCCTGTGCAGCGATCTTTTTACACAAGAAATCGGGCTGTTCCGGCGGCAGGTCAACGTCGCCGTTTACGTAATCGTTAAATTCCGAGTTGTCCCAGAAGCCGCAGAATGCGTGGGTCAGCGGCCTTGTGTCATCGTTCTGCCTTATCGTGTCGGCGATCATCTTGCCTATGGCGTAGCCGTCGCACTTGCCCGCACGCTCGAAAATTTCGTTGCCGGTAGACCACATAATCACCGATGTGTGATTGCGGTCGCGTACTACCATCAATGTGATATCGTCCTTCGCGTATTTATCAAACCATAAGTGATAGTCGTAGGCCATTTTGCCGTTGGTCCAGCAGTCGAAAATTTCGTCGATGACAAGCATACCCATTCTGTCGCAGACATCAAGCATTATGCTTGACGGCGGGTTATGTGAGCATCGGATCGCGTTAAACCCATTTTCTTTGAGTATCCGCACACGACGCTCCTCGGCTGAATGATAAGAAGCCGCGCCAACGATACCGTTGTCGTGGTGATTGCAGCTGCCATAAAGCTTGATGGGCTTTCCGTTGAGCAGAAATCCGCGTTCACAGTCGCAGACAACAGCCCTCACGCCGAAGCTGACTAAAACGCTGTCTGAGCAGTTCGCTGTCGCAAGCCCCGGGTTCAATGCATATACAACCGGTGTTTCGGGCGACCAAAGCGATACGCCATTCAAAACTGTCTTTGCGCTGAAATGGTTATCGTCAACTTTAAGTTGAGTAGAGCGGATCATGTTAAACCCGATTTCAGGTACACTAAAACTTATTTCCGCGTCTGATGCTCCGATGAAACGACGTCAGCTGAAAACTCAACCTGAGCACTATCGCTGTCAATATCGAGGATTTTGACCGAAACTCCCCACGGAGTAAAGTGATCTCTGCCAGAGGTAAGCAGCTCGACCTCACGGTAGGGTCCCGCACCAGTGTACCACCTCGAAGCGGGCTGACAGGACGCATCAACCTCGATCCGCAGTGTGTTTTCGCCGTCGTGAAGATATTTGCCTATGTCACAGACAAACGCCGTGTAGCCGTAAGGGTGGAAACAGACGTGGTCATCGTTGACGAAAACCTCGCAAAGACCCATTACCCCGTCAAATTTAAGAAGTTGCATCTCGGCGGAATATTTGACGATTTTCCTCACATATGTACCATTGCAGGGTTGAAAATACCCATAGGCTGACCCTGTCGGTGAATCGGGAGTGCGCGGTGTACCGAGCATAAAGTCGTGCGGTAAGGTGACGATTTCGCCATCCCCGCCCTGCCAATATTGCCAATTCAAATGAAAGTTCCAGTTGTCAAGCAGTTTTTCGGAAATCATTATAATACCTCCAATATCAAATATTTATATAACTTAATGAGTTGCATTTAGCGCAGTTAAACCAGAGATAATGTGTTCCCTATACTTTTCGAGCCGACGCCATATAAGGTCCACAATCGCTTATGGAAATAAAAATCCATAAAATAATTGACACGGTAAATCTTAATCTGCGTACTAAGTTTATTGTTTACTATGCAGTTTTTCAGATATTTCCCTAAACATGCTCCGTTCATCGTCGTTTTTTATTCTGTATTCCGTTCTTGAATAAAAATTGTCGTTTACGTCCCAAATAACAGGAACACATCCATTGTCAAGAAGCTTATTAAGCATGATTTCAACGCACTTTGCCGAGTTTATATCGGTTACCTCAGTATCAAAATTTTCTTCGGGGTATCTTGCTACGATTTCGCCTAAAAATACGGGAATGTTCTTTTCAGTAAAAGCTTTGTTAAGTAAAGTAATTTGTTCGTCAATATACCTTAACCATTTCTTGCCGCCTATTTTTTTCATCCAATAACAGGAATTATCCACATAGTGTACCGAAACCATAAGTCTGTCACTTGCGGTATCTTTGGGCATAATAAATTCAGGTGCGGTAGTAAGGTCAATATTTGTCCAATACCCCGATACTATCAGCACTCGCTCCTCGTTTTTTCTTCCCGTGGCTCTCACTGCGTCTACAAATGCCTGGTTAAGCGTATTAGTCATCTCATAGCTCTCTTCCAAAGGGAGATCCACTACTTTGCGCTTTTCATTCAATCGTCCGTCTCCGAGATATTCATTATAGTTCTCAAACATTAGTGTATAAGGATAATTTTTGAAATACTCGGCAATCTGAGTCCATATAGCTGTAAAAATTTCCTTACATTTCTCGGTAGAGTGATGACGAATTATAAACTCGTCAAAATGATGAATGTTTATAACTGTGTACAGCCCCGCATCTTGGCAATAACCAACAATTTCTTTCACTCTTGCCGCAAATGCGGGATTTATAGTGTAGGTTCCGTCATCCTCCATCATATTGCCCCAAAAAACAGGTATACGTATAGTATCAAAGCCTTCTGATTTTATACCGTTGATAATTTCACGGTTAGTTTTTACCGCGCCCCAACACATCTCATATTCTTCGGGAGTATTATTACCCACAACAGGCACCCAATCGTCTCGATCTGAGGCGTAACTACTTTCCATTGTGTTGCCGAGACTGATTCCTATGCCCATCTTTTCGGCGGCCTCCGGACGCAGTCATACTTGTTTCGTTTGAACACGAGGACAGCATTAGCAGGAACGCTGTCATAACAAAACCTGCAACTGTTTTTTTATACATTTTCATAATCCACCTGTTTATTGTTAGATTTTTTTGTAACGACAAACTTATAAATAAATATTTTTTCAGATCACATAACTTTTTGTATCCGTATTGCAATATATTTTTTTGCTGGCAATTCAATTTTAAAATATCCCTTAAATTTGCCCGCATATGTTATCGTCATATCCATTGTGTCAATTATCTCAACGGAATATTCGTCATCGCCTCCGAAATTAAAATCGCGGTACGATGGCTGCATAAAGCCGAAATAATACAAATGATAGCCCGTTTGCAAAGCGTCCTCATCGTTTTCGGGAACCGCGCATACGCAGTCCCAGTTTGTAAAATCACTGACCGGATTGCGCCTGAGACCATGACACGGAATTTCTTTTAAAATATCCAACAAAAATTGCACCCGTTTATGACTCTCTCCCTTAAGTATCCCTCCGTGAGACCACCAAAGGATATCGTCGTCGGACATATAGGTTTCTCCGTGACCGGGATAACCGCCGCGGCATACGGCTTCCCAGAAGCGTCGGACCATTTCATCGGCGGCGATATTTCCCCAACCCTCTTTAATATTGCCCTCATAGACGATTTCGTCAAGAACCACGGGCTTTTGGTATTTTTGACGGTATTCGTCGGTACACTCCGCCGTTTTGTACATATCGCATCTTTGTATGCTGCAATGGGTTACCCACGGATTGGTATGGTCGTAAATATTCGGACCGTTATGTATTGAGCGCAGATGACCGTAAGGGTCGTTTGCCATTATATAATTGCCGATCTCGTCCCAGTGCTCAACCGTCTTTTCCGGCATATAGTCATACTCGTTGGCAAGAGACCACCACACGTTTCTGTACGCCGAAAATCTCGCAATAACATATTTAAGATACCGTATATCCGTTTCATCGTCCATAACAGAAAATCCCCATCGGTCATAGGGGTGGAACAGGATAATGTCCGCTTCTATGCCAAGACGACGCAGTTTGGAAATACAGTATTCTATATTTCTGAAATATTCGGGGTTGAATCTTTCGAAATCCCAGTTGTTGCCTTCCGAATGCGGGTTAAAACTGAAAAAATTCTCTTTTGTGACAAGACCGGCGTCCATAGGTGTACCCTCAAAAGGAAAATATTCCGGATCATCGGTATTGTAACAATAGTGCTTCGGAAAAACACAAAAGCGTATTTTGTTAAACCCCGCTTTTTCAAGAGATGAGAGGGTTTTTTTCTTCATTTCCCCATCTTTCAGATGCCAGACATAGCAGGTCGTACCAATCAAATAGTAAGGCGTTCCGTCATCATAGGCAAAATGAAACTTGTTTTTTACTCTCAC
>CAJTMU010000126.1 GCA_910577365.1 uncultured Oscillospiraceae bacterium
ATTCAATTGTAAAACGATAAGGCGCAACCGAGCTTAAATCGTGTATACGCCTTTTCGCATTTTCGGGGAATTTCACCCCGTTTTTTTGTCGTGTTCGTAACAGCCCCCTTTATTCGCCTTTTTTCTAACCGTGCATTTTCGTTGGAAAAAGAATTGAAAAGTAACGGCAAACGTCCACAAACCCCTTTGTTATAGGATTTTTCCGTTTGTCTTTATTATACCATAATGGCACACATTCGCGACGATGGCACTTGAAAACGGCATGGATGTGAAAACGCTCTCGACAACAATAGGGCATGTTTCCTCCGCGACGACGATTGATATTTACAGTCATATAACAGACACAATGCAGCGACAAGCAGCCGCAAAGATAGACCGCCAAATAGGAGGCACAGAAGCCGAAATTCCGAGGGCAGAGGAACGAGCAAGGGCAGATACCCTCCCGCCCGATTTCAAGCCGTATAAGCCCAAATGTCGCAAATCCGGCACAGGCTGTGTGACGATGATAAACGACCACCTCTACGAGGGAAGATACACGCCTACTAATGCATATGGAAATCGAGAATCCCATAATATTTACGCCAAAACGAGAGAGGAATGTGAGGAAAAGCTTGCGGCGATGATAACGCAGGTCAAGGCTGACATCAAGGCGGAGAAAGAGCGCTTGAAAGTTTGAACGATTCGTTAAAACTCGAGGCTCGATAACGAAACGTTATTGGGATCGTTCAAAAATTGGGTCGCACTAAAAAAACAGCACCCGCCCTAAAATAGGGCGGGTAGGTATGTCTGAAATGGACACTCCTTCAAAACTGCCGTTTTGACAGAATCGGCTTGTTCGGACTCAGGGGCGATTTAACCCCGAAGTGCGTAAAGGTCGGATTACGCTGCCTTTCAAAATCGGTACTCCGTGTTTCACGAGGTACTGATATAGGTGAGGATACAGATGAGTACCTCATAAATCTCTTGTCAAAAATTGAGCCGCATAAAACAAAGAATACGGCAGCACATAAAACCACCGCACTAAAACGGTGCACCCTTCAAAACTGCCAAAAAGGCAGTTTTGAAAATGAGGTAACAAAATGTTACGACATATATAAAAATGAAACCGCTCTGCAAGCCTCGATTGGCTTAACAAAGCGGTTTCTGTGGTCGAGGCGACGGGATTTGAACCCACGACCTCTGCGTCCCGAACGCAGCGCTCTACCAAGCTGAGTCACGCCTCGAAATATGGGCAGTAAAACAAAATATTATACACGCTCATACAGCTTAATAATTATACCACAATTCCAAAGATTTGTCAATACATTTTCCGCACTTTTTATAGAAAAACCGCCCCGAAAAACGAGGCGGCGCAAATCATCTTAAAGTTGTATAGCCCATGAGGTACTTGTCGACCTCCTTAGCCGCTTCCCTGCCCTCTCTTATGGCCCAGACGACTAAGGACTGCCCGCGGCGCATATCTCCCGCGGTAAAAACTTTACTGATATTGGTGCGGTATGCGTCGGGTGAAGCGGTTGCCACATTTGAACGTTCGGTAGTTTCAACACCGAAAGCGTCGGTAATATAAGATTCCGCACCCAAAAAACCCGCTGCTATCAGAACCAGATCCGCTGGAATGACTTTTTCGCTTCCCGAAACCTGCTCCATAATCATTCTGCCTGTTTTTTCGTCGCGAACCTGCTCAACACGCACCGTTTCGATTGCGCAAACATGTCCGCTGTCATCGGTAAGAAACTGCTTAACGGTAGTCTGGTATACCCTCGGGTCACTGCCGAATACCGCAATAGCCTCCTCCTGACCGTAATCCGTCTTACATACACGCGGATATTCGGGCCACGGATTGTTGTCGGCACGCTCGTCGGGAAGCTTTGGCATCATCTCAAGCTGAACGACGGATTTGCAGCCGTGGCGAATAGCCGTTCCCACACAGTCGTTTCCTGTGTCCCCTCCGCCTATCACCACAACATTTTTATATTTTGCGCTGATGTAATATCCGTCGGAAAGATTGGAGCCTAAAAGACTTTTTGTCGTGGATTTGAGAAAATCCACCGCGAAATATATCCCACTCGCTTCCCTGCCCGGAACTTTTATATCTCTGGGCTCTCCCGAACCGCAGCAGAGAATTATCGCGTCATATTCAGCTTTAAGCTCCTCGGCGTTTATATCCTTACCAACGTTCACACCCATGCGGAACTCCACGCCCTCGTCCTTCATAAGCTGAACGCGCCTTTCAACAATCGATTTTTCCAGCTTCATATTGGGTATCCCGTACATCAGCAGACCGCCCGCTCTGTCCTCGCGCTCAAACACCGTCACATGATGCCCACGGCGGTTCAGACGCTGCGCCGCCGCCAATCCCGCGGGACCCGAGCCTACCACCGCGACCCTTTTATCAGTACGAACCGATGGAACTTTTGGCTTAATCAGTCCGTTTTCAAAAGCGTGCTCTATTACGGAATATTCATTCTCCTTTACAGCTACGGGGTCGCCGTTAAGCCCGCAGGTGCATGCCTTTTCACAAAGCGCGGGGCATACCCTTGCCGTAAACTCGGGAAAGCTGTTTGTAAGAAGCAGGCGTTCCAAAGCCCCGATCATGTTGCCGTTATAAATGAGATCGTTCCATTCAGGGCATAGGTTATTCAGCGGACAGCCCGCCGCCATGCCCTCGATAGGCTTTCCGTACTGGCAGAACGGAACTCCGCAGTCCATGCATCGCGCTGCCTGAGCCTTGCGCTCTTCCTCAGGGAGAGGCATGTGGAATTCTCGGTAGGTTTTAATGCGCTGAAGCGGCGGCAGCCCCTCATTTTCATTGCGGTCATATTCTATAAATCCTGTTGGCTTTCCCATATTATGCACCCTCCCCTGTATTCTCGGCAAACGCGGATATTCTTGCCTGCTCCTCGCTCTGACCCTCCGCCTTGTAGTTCTTTATGCTGTTCATCATCTTGGCGTAATCATGCGGAATCACCTTTTTGAATTTTGGCAGATATTCTTCAAAATTATCAAGTATCTCCCTGCCGCGAACCGAACCGGTAGCCGCGGTGTGTTCCTCTATAAGCGCCCTCAGCTCTTCCATGTCGACCTGCTCTGCAATTTTACCGAAGCCCACAAGCGCCTTGTTCAGCTTTGTATAAAGGTCAAAATTCTCGTCCAGCACATACGCGACCCCGCCGCTCATGCCTGCCGCGAAATTCTGCCCCGTTTTTCCAAGGATAACAGCCGTGCCGCCTGTCATATATTCGCACCCATGTTCGCCCACGCCCTCAACTACCACCGACGCGCCGGAATTTCTTACGCAGAAGCGCTCTCCCGCTACTCCGGCGATAAATGCCTTGCCGCTCGTCGCACCGAAAAGAGCGACATTTCCGATAATAATATTTTCCTCAGGTTTATAACGTGCTGACTTGGGCGCGTAAACTATCAGCTTTCCTCCCGACAGCCCTTTTCCGAAATAGTCGTTTCCGTCACCTTCAAGCTCAAGCGTAAGACCCTTGGGGATAAACGCGCCGAAGCTTTGTCCGCCCGCTCCCCTGCATTTTATCACATAGGTATCCTCGTCAAGCGTATTGTGGTATTTTCTCGTTATCTCCGCTCCGAAAAGTGTTCCGAGTGAGCGGTTGAGATTATTCACATCAAGTTCTATCGTCTTAGGCTGACCCTCCTCAAAAGCCGCTTTCATTTCCGGAATTATAACTCTCTCGTCAATGGTCTCTTCCAGCTTGAAATCGTAGCGTTCTTCCGCGGAGAAATGTGCCGCGCTGCCCGCGTAGGAATTATCAAGAACAGCCGACATATCTATCTTTGCCGCCTTGTGACCGTTCGGGTATTCCCGCTTTATCAGCAGATCGGAGCGTCCCACCAGCTCGTCTACTGTCCTTATGCCCAGCCTTGCCATATATTCCCGCATTTCCATAGCGATAAATCTCATGAAATTTATCACATACTCTGGCTTTCCCTTAAAGCATTTTCTGAGTTCGGGATTTTGCGTTGCAACGCCCACGGGACAGGTATCGAGATTGCACACGCGCATCATCACGCAGCCCATAGTGACCAGCGGAGCGGTAGCGAAGCCATATTCCTCAGCGCCCAGCATTGCCGCAATAACCACATCGCGCCCCGTCATCATTTTGCCGTCGGTCTCGATAACCACCCTTGAACGCAGCCCGTTCATGATAAGCGTTCTGTGCGTTTCAGCCAGACCCAGCTCCCACGGCAGACCCGCGTTGTGTATGGAGCTGCTCGGAGCCGCTCCTGTTCCGCCGTCGTAGCCCGAAATAAGCACGACCTCCGCGCCCGCCTTAGCCACGCCCGCAGCAATAGTGCCCACTCCCGCTTCCGACACCAGCTTAACGGAAATACGCGCGTTTTTGTTGGCATTTTTCAAATCGTAAATAAGCTGTGCCAAGTCCTCTATTGAATAGATATCATGATGGGGAGGAGGTGAAATAAGCGCCACGCCCGGGGTGGAATGCCTTGTTCTGGCTATCCACGGATAAACCTTCTTCGCGGGAAGATGTCCCCCCTCGCCAGGCTTCGCGCCTTGTGCCATTTTTATCTGTATCTCCCTCGCGGAGGTAAGATATTCAGAAGTAACGCCGAAGCGCCCCGAGGCAACCTGCTTTATGGCAGAGCATTTATCCTCGGCTTCTCCCGCGGTGACAATTCTTTCAATATCCTCTCCGCCCTCGCCGCTGTTGGATTTTCCGCCGATACGGTTCATGGCAATCGCCATGCACTCGTGTGCCTCCTGCGAAATAGAGCCGTAGGACATAGCGCCGGTCTTGAAGCGGCGCATAATACTCTCAACGCTCTCCACTTCATCTATCGGAACAGCCTTATCAGCGTATTTAAAATCAAGAGTACTTCTCAACGTAAGATTTTTTGTCTCATCGTCAAGCGCGGCGGTGTATTTCTTGAACAGTCCGTAATCGTCCCTGCGAGTTGACTGCTGCAAAAGATGGATAGTCAGCGGGCTGTACATATGCTCTTCGCCGCCGCTTCTGGATTTGTGAGTTCCTACGCTCTCCACCGCGTCGTTCACGGTGAGGTCGCACGGGTCGAACGCCGCGTCGTGCAGCGAAATCACACGGTTTTCTATATCTTCAAGGTCAATACCTCCAACGCGGCTTACCACGTTCGGGAAATACTCGTCGCATACGCTTCTGCTCACGCCCAGCGCCTCGAATATCTCCGAGCCTTGGTAGGACTGGATAGTGGATATACCCATCTTGGATGCTATTTTAACAATACCGTCCACTACGGCCTTTATATAGGCGCTCTCCGCTTCCGTATATTCCTTGTCAATCGAGCGCTCCGCCACCAGCTTGTGCAGCGTGTCAAGCGCCAGATAGGGATTTACCGCGCCCGCGCCGAAGCCCAGCAGCGCCGCGAAATGGTGCACCTCTGTAGGCTCGGCAGTCTCAACGATAATGGACATGGCGGTGCTCATTCTTGTTTTTACAAGATAGCTTTCCAGCGCAGAGACCGCCAGCAGGGACGGTATCGCCAACCTGCCCTTGTCCACTCCCCTGTCGGAAAGGATAAGTATCGAAGCGCCCTCGGAATGAGCCTTGTCCGCCTGCTTATACAGATTTTCAATAGCTTCCTTAAGCGTGACCGTTCCTTTATCGTAAAGCATGGATATTTCCGCGGTTTTAAGCCCATCAATGTTCGCGGAGCGTAT
>CAJTMU010000127.1:0-3747 GCA_910577365.1 uncultured Oscillospiraceae bacterium
TAGAATTGAAAGTCTCCATCAGCCAGATAAGGTCTTTCGTACTCCTGCCGAGGCGGGACAGAGATTCCACAACTACGGTATCTCCCTCAGTCAGCCGTTCCATCAGCTTTTCAAGCTCAGGACGGTTGCGTTTAGTGCCCGTCATTTTTTCGTTGTAGATTTTGTCCACTCCGTATTTTTTAAGCATATCAAGCTGGCGGTCAAGGCACTGCTGTTCCGTTGATACCCTTGCGTAGCCAAATGTAAAATTCTTCATCACAACTCCCCGCAATAATCATAACCAAGCAGCTCATACATTCCCTCATAGAAATCCCCTGGATAGTAGAGGAGCTCCTCGATTGTTGCAGGATCATAGCCGTAATCGAGCAGCATATCAATATCGTCCTCCAAAATGCCGATGCTTGTTGCAAAGGCTTTTAACTGGGATATTTCGGAGGTTTCCTGCTTTTCGTTTTCATCTTCGCGCCAATAGCGGCGCGACATATAGCACCTATAATCCCAGGCATTCAGATTGGTTGTTTCGAATTGAGTGCAGGTGAGTTTTCCTTTACTATCAATTCTAATGACATCACCGCACATCGCGCGGATTTCGGTATGTGGCAGCGCAAACAATCCAAGCTTTGTAAGTGCTCTGTCGAGTATCTCTTTTGTACTGGCATACACATAAAAACCGTAGTTTTCATAGTGATATAGCACCAGCGGGTTATCCCCTTTGACAAAATACATATTATTTTTGTCATCCAAAATTGTGAATACAAAAGAGCCCAAGACCTTTTCAGCCATTTTTGCGATGCTATCTGAATTTATCACATTAGAGTTCTCCAAAAGCTGCACCGCTATGTAGCTGTCGGTTTCTATCGGAGTTGAGGGCAGGTTCATTTCGGCTCGGAGTTTAAAATCATTTTGCAGAACGCCGTTATGAGCAAGCGCGAACTCCATGCCGCCTATTTTACCCGAGAACGGGTGATTGTTTCGATTGTCGGATTTATCACCCTGCGTTGCCATTCGGGTATGCCCCATTATTATATTGGCATCGTCTTTCAAGTGAAGATGAAGTTTGTGAGCGGCAAGCGGGCGCTTGTATATTGTCAGGTGCTCTCTGGTGTTAAATGCAAAACCTGTAGCGTCTGTACCGCGAATCTCGCACTCCTTTGAAAGCACTTTGAGCAGCTTCTCGCGCTGTTTCGTTGTAAAAACGCGATTGTAATCTATAAGTCCAAATATTGCGCACATTTAGTCGTCCTCCTTTTCGTCGACCGGCGAATTTACATAGAGTCTCCGCTCCTTCAGATAGGTTATTAGTTCGGGGGCTGTATCATCGTCCAGGCAGCTCACAAAATCGCTCCAGCTGATGCTGGTCATCTCCTTGTCAGTTACCATATTTGCCATTTCGCAGATTTTATCCACAAGTTCAATGGTTGCAATCAGCGTATTGTACTTTAGCGTTCCACGGAACATTCGGAACTCCACGGTATTCCAATTGGTGATATTGACGCAGGCGTAGCGACCGTTGCTGCCTTTCTTGGCATCTTCCAGAATTTCCTTAGGATTGCTTTTATAACCGTACCTTGCCGCCCAGCGGTTCATTTGATATTCTGTTCGGCGAGAGAATTTCAGCAGCTCCAGCCAGTGATGCTCCACAAAATAAAGTACCCGCGAAATGCACTCATCCTGCGCTTCGCGGGTACTCCCGAATGTGGTTCTGTTGACGTGGATATGCAATCCACAGGTGCTTGTTTTGTGGCTGCGGTAATCCAATTGGACTGCTCTGCGCATTACTTCTTCCCATGGCATTTTGGTTTTGTGGTAATTGAGCGACATCGGGTGAGTTACGATCTCCATGCCGTTGCTCAGACTGCCGTCGGACTTGATGTAGATGTGTTCTTCGGATTTGTTGCCTATCTGTAAAAGCTCGTCCGCGTTATCGCTGTCCTTGCCGCCGTCGTCAATTTCAAGCTCCACGCCAAAATAGCGGCTGCTGTCGCCATAAAATATGGGCTCGGGCTTGTAGCTGTAATCGTGGATCGAGTGGCTGCGGTGCTCTTCAACGCAGCTGTCGCAATAAGGAATATCGTCGTAATCGTCGACGTAGTTGGCGTAATCGCGATGGATAATCCTGCCGCAATCCTCGCAGGTGGTGTAGTAATTGTCATAGCAGCTCCCGCAGAGCGGCATACTGTCCGAACCGGAATTGTCATCGCTCCATATTCGGCAGCCGCAGTGTTCGCATTCGACAGTTTCCTCAAAATAGCAGTTGTCGCAAAGCAGCTCCCCGCTAAATGAGTGACTGTTGTTCTCATCGGTCTCCTCGCCGCAGCAGGTGCAGACCAAGCGGCGCAGTTCGATTTCGTTGTTTTTCATTTTCGTCCTCCTTAATATTCTTCCGCAAGCAGCATGGTGGAATGTGTTCCATCATCGATCACGAAGATCTTCGCGGTTGCTGTTTCGTCGACCTTGATCTCATAATCCTTGCGGTATTCGGGTACTTCCTGATGGTGCTCAATTACCTGCAAGCCGCTCCTATCCGAGAGCCTGAACACCTGGAAGCCGTCCTTGGGCTCGGGCATTGTGTCGATGATATTCCACAGAAAAATTTGTGTGAGCACCGGAATTTCCTCAATTATGCCCCTGGTTGCGTAGCGTTGGTTGTTGAACATGTTTGTCCTCCTTTGATTTTAGGCGCAAAAAATCCCCCGGAGTCTTTCGACCTCGGGGGACATTTTCTATGCGCCGTTAATAAACGGAAATGCTTATATAGCATTCAGGGTTATAATATGTAATTGAAATATGTAATGATATCAGATTATCGTAAGACGTTTCATGCACTCTGCTTTTTCTTCATCAGACAAAGTTGAATAAAGGCTCTATTACGCCCAATATCTTTAGCTCCTTCAATCATGACTGAAAAGCCCCACGTGCTTTTTCAACAGCATCCAAATCGGAAGGTTAAAGATACTCAGGTATCTCTAAAAGATTTCTCCAAAAATTCATGCATGCCGTCAAACGCCTTAACCGAAAGCTTTTTAACGTAATATTTGTGAATTGTATTTGAATATAATACAAATTACTTTTAGCTGCACACAAAAAACACTTCCAATCAGACAATCCGTAAGCAAAGAATGTCTGAAAGGAAGTATATAATACTAATTCCTCATTTAAAGTGTATAAAGCGCCTATTGTATTGCAAGCGATAATTCTCACTTGATATTGCTAAAGAGCGCGAGAATATTCTCATAGTTTCTGATCTCGTTTTCTTTGTTTTCAAGCTGAGAAACCAACCGATCGAATTCGGCTTCGATGTTTCCAATCAATCTTGACGCAAAATCGTTTTTCATTGTTTCGATGATTTTGCGGAACGCCGCGACTTCATCGGTAAATTTTCCCTCAAACGTTTTGAGCAGCCTTTGTATAGCATCGGCAAGCAGGCTTCGCAGCGCTGAACGGTCGCTCCCCGAACGGATCTCGCCGGAGAACTTCGAGGAAATAGCCGACTGCTCCGCGGAAACGTCCATATCCATTACGGGAAACTCGATCTGATTTAAGGTCTGCTCGGTCAGCAGCCTGAAAAGCTGCGGGTCGTACATTTCGTTTGAGGTATCGAAATTCTCCACTATAACGTTCAGCAGCTTGCGCTTTGTTCCGATAATATCAACGCTGTCGTAAAAGGACTTCTCAATGCCGGAGCACGCTTCATTGGAGAAATTCCTGATATTCTCCAGAGCGTCGCTCGCGTCAACGTATGTGTAA
>CAJTMU010000127.1:3757-5633 GCA_910577365.1 uncultured Oscillospiraceae bacterium
GTGGTGTATTAGGAATATTCAACATGACTTTTGCCCCATGTTGACGGTCTATACCATTTGGAATCGCTTACCCTGTGAGACGACGTGTGAGTTTCCGAGCCTTGCTTGTCATTTAGCTTTGCGCAATCAAGACTTATATCGCGGAGCTGATGCAGCGTTTCTATCTTAGAACGCTCAATAGAAGCCAGCATTTCTCCGAAAACCATCTCGGCGCTGCTCTTTATCCCGTTGATCTGAGATGAGAGGAAATTTTTCTGCTTTGTCAGCTCCTCTTTATCGGAGGAGCGCAGCAGCTCCGCGTTCTTCTGAGCACTGTTCTTCATATCGTCAAGCACCGTTTTCAGCTCGTTTTCCGATGTGGGAATAAAGCCGCGCGCTTTTTCGCTCATGGTTTCATCTTTTTCCGCGATAACGCGTTCATATATCCCGCGAACCTCGTCAATATTGCCTATATTCTTCAAAACATCTTTCGTAAGATCGCCGTATTCGTTCAGATTACCATCAACACAGCGCTCCTGCGAATCATATTCATTGCTGTCCTTTTCGGACATATTATGGCACATTGCCGAAATAAAAACGGGATTACGGCAGGAATCGGCAACGGTGTCAAGAGAGGGATCATTCCTGTTGAACACGGCTCTTGCACGGTCGCGCAGTTGCTCCGCGGACTGTGTTATGGCTTCGGAAATACTGTCACAATCATATATATTATCATGGATTGCTCCGTCAAACTGACTTCCTACCATAACCACCCTTTTGACTCCCTTCTGAGGGAGCTGGCTGGTAAGCAGCCGCATATCGTTTTTATCGAGGAACTGCGACGTGCGGCTAAGAAAGAAAACGACGTCGCACAGCTCAATAAACTGCCTTGTGCGGTCTGTGCTGGAAACTATCGCGTCGTTAAGCCCGGGGGTGTCCACTACGGAAATATCCTTCAGATCGGGATTATTTATGTATATGGTGACGTTTTTTACCAGCGCGGTATAGGTGCCGTCCTCTCCGACATAATCGTCAAGGCGCTCCATAAGCTGCTCGGCGGAATCAAAGCGTATTTCCCCGCTGCCCTCGGATATATATTTGTATGGGTCTATGCCCTTTTCGCTGCACATTTTCATAATTTCACGAGCCGCCACAAACTCGTTTTCCTCGGATTCCACCTTTGCGTTGTCTTCAAGCAGCCGCCATTCTTCAGCGGAATAATATTCAATAACCAGCTTGTTTTCCTCAGAATATTCTATTTTGGTAAGCGATGCGGTCTTGGGAGTGGCAGCGCTTGGCAGCACCTTTTTTCCTCCGAAAAGGAGAGTGTTCAGAAAGGTGGATTTGCCCGCCTTTACCTGCCCTATAACGCCGATATTCAGCTTTCTGTCAAGGCGGAAAAAGTCGTCGGTCTTGGCGGTAAAGCTCTCGCGAACCTTTTTTAGCAGCGACAGATCGACATAATCGGAATAGGGCGAGAGCGTGTCGACAGCGCTGTCAATCTTAGCGGTAAATTCCGCGAATTTCTGCTCGTCTTGGGTTGTTTTTTTAAATAGGTTCATAGTATCCCCCTCCTGTTTAATTGTAATACAATTTACAGCAATTTTGAATTGTATTGTTTTTATATTTTAAATTACGCAATCTGCGATCAACCATTTCTGAATACTCAATATCCTCTCCACTGCACGAGAAAAAAGAACATTCCTCAATGTTAATGGATTTTACTTCATAACATTCATAACTATAACGATTATTCGATTTATTCGCACTGCATATAATAAAACCATTATAACGATCTTTTTTATGAATATTACTAAAATAACTTTTACTCAAACTCAAACTTATATTATCTGAATTTATTCTAAAAACTGCACAATAACCAGCATCCTCATGTTTG
>CAJTMU010000128.1 GCA_910577365.1 uncultured Oscillospiraceae bacterium
CCTTTATACAAGGGATTGACGGATAATAAAGGTTAAGCGGTAATATAAAAATCTAACGGCAAAGGCGCTGAAAGCAGAGAGCGGCTGAACGTCCGCGCAGGAAATTTTTCGTGAGAGCCTGATACGGTTTATTCCGCGAAGCGGTGTAAACCGTAACGGGCGGACCGCGAAAAATTTCAAATCTAAATAAGGAGGGCAAAGTGACTGTTGATAAAGAGGTAAATCTGACCGGAATGTTCACGCTGACATGCGAGAGGGGAAAGCCATATCTTCTGAATGTTGACGATGACGCCCTGAGGCGGCTGGGGCTTCCAACCGATCTTACACCCGAGGAGCTTTATTATGTGTGGCTGGAGCATGTAAGAGCAGAGGACAGAGCCACCGTGGAGAAAGCTATCCGCGGCGTTGCCGAGGGATTTATAAGAGAGGTGCGCTTCGGCTGGCGGCATGATACGCTGGGACGGGTCTATTTTAGCTGTGCGGGTATGCTGTCGGAACACAGCGGCGAACGAATTGTAATAAAAGGTATATTTAAGAATATTTCTGAGCCGGATATGCACGGTGTCGCTGAGGATAATGACATTCTTTTGTTCAAGACGCTTCTTATGGACGTTATAATCGAAAGCTTTACAATGTGCGCACTGTCGGATATCAGAACGAACAGAATATATTTCCTGAGTGACAATATTTTCGGGACAAATATGCATGACAGTATAACGTACGACGAGTGGCGGGAAAACTTCCTAAAAATGACCGTAAGCGACGACGCAGATCTATATCGGAGAATGAGCGTCAGACAGCGTATGCCTGAGTATTTTGACAGATTTGACAATGAGTTTCAGTTTGAGGTCAGATATAATGCTCCCAACGGCAAGGGAATACGAAAAATGCGGCAAAGATATATGCGGTTCTCGAAGCCGCTTGCGGGGCAGTTCGGTGAGTTTATTGTATTTATAGATGTGAAGAACGAGGCTGACGAGGGATTCAGGCGGTCCATGCACAGACGGCTGCTGGACGGATTGGCTCTGCCGTACAGAAATGTAGATCTTATTAATCTTCGCAGCGGAAAACTGTATTCACTTGGCTCAGAGCCAGGTCAGAGAGCTGAAAGTCTGGAGGAACTGCGAAGCTTCGACGAAACAATAAAGCAGTATCTTGACGAGTGTGATCTTACGGAGGAGCAGCGTGAGGAAAACTTGAACAAATTCCTTACTCGAAATATGCTGCGGCATTTTGAGGATGGGGTAACGCTGCTTGAATCGGAACTTCGTCATAAGCGTAACGGGGAATATGAGTGGGTGAGAGTGCAGGCGTTCCAATCTGCGGCGGACGAGGAGCGCAGCCCGTATATGGCTATCGCAACCATACTGCCGATAAACGAGGAAAAGGAAAAGGAGCTGAGGGGCAAGGAGCGTCTGGAGTTTGCGCTGCGCTCCGAGCGGCAGTATAAGAAGGCAATACTGTCCACTGCCATGGTGGTGTATACCTATAATGTTACAAAGGATATTTTGTTTGAGGAGATAATTGAGCAGGAGGGAACTGAGCCGCTTCTGCCAAAAATGGGTTTGGGGCTGCCCTGCTCCTTTAACGAGTATGTAAACAGGAAAAGCAAGCTTATCACATCAAAACAGGAGGCGGATTTTTTCCGTAAAACTTTCAATACAAGAACTCTGCTGGATATGTTCAACAGCAAGCGATATACATTTGATAATGAGTATGAGTTCATGGTGGCGGGAAAAAAGGGCGTCTTCCGCGAGGCTGTGATACTTACCAAGGATATTAAAACGGACGAGATCTGGGGACTTACTACAATAAGAAACATTACCCATGAGCGAAATGAAAGCAAGCGCATAGAGCAGGCGTTAAGAGATGCTTTCTACCAGGCGAAGAACGCCAATAACGCAAAAACTCTGTTTATGTCGCAGATGAGCCATGATATAAGAACCCCGCTTAATTCCATACTCGGCATGGCGGCGATAGCACGCGAACATATTAACGACCGCGACAGGGTAGATGATTGCATGGAAAAGATTGACTTTGCCGGGCGGCATCTTCTGGAGGTCATTAATAATGTTCTTGACCTCAGCGCAATAGAGAGCGGCAAGACGATGCTGGTGCAGGAGGATTTTAATCTGCGGGTATTCCTGGACGATACCATGAAAATGGTTTATCCATTGGCGGAGCGGCGCGGTCAGACAGTGGAAACGGAATACGGTGAGTTTCATGACAATGTTTCCGGGGACAGGACAAAGCTCAGGCAGCTTCTGGTGAATGTGCTGAGCAACGCGATAAAGTATACTCCGAACGGCGGGAGAATAAAGCTGGCTGTCGATGAGCCGGAGCGTGACAGACATGATGTGTTCCGATATAAATTCACGATTGAGGACAATGGTATAGGGATACCGAAGGAATTTCTTGACAAGATATTCGATCCCTTTGCACGCGTTGATAATCATCGTACGGGAAATGCGCAGGGAACGGGTCTTGGAATGCCGATAGCCCAGAATATCGCGCGAATGATGAACGGTGATATTCATGTTAAGAGCGAGGTTGGCAAAGGTTCTGTCTTTGAGATAACTGTATGCCTTAAAAGAAGCACTAAAAGCGATAATAAGTACATCAGTGAAATATCCATGGCAGCGCCTAAAAAGGTGCGCATGTCGGATTTTGATTTCGGCGGCAGAACAGTGCTTCTTGCGGAGGATCTGAGCTTTAACGCGGAGATAGCGGCGGAGTTTCTTAATGAGGCTAATATAAATGTAGAGTTTGCGGAGAATGGTGCGGAAGCGGTGAAAATGTTCGGGGAGTCAGATAAGGGGCATTATTCGCTTATATTTATGGATATTCAGATGCCGGAGCTGGATGGATATGAGGCAACAAAACGCATACGAGCGCTGGACAGGGCGGACGCGCGTGATATCCCCATAATTGCAATGACCGCCAACGCGTTTATTGAGGACATTGAGCATTCTATCGAGAGCGGCATGAACGGTCATATTGCAAAACCCATTGAAATTCCCAAGCTGGCGCAGATATTGACATCGTTTTTCGGAAGCTCACAAAAGCTCAGCCGCAGCGATATAGGTGCAGAACGGCGCGAAGATAAATAACGCAAAGTCACCGAGTGTGAACTGATTATAAAGAAAATTTTACGCAATCAGCTGTAAAAGCGAAGCTGCGCTATGTTAAGCTACGCTTTTACGGTGTATCGGATATAACGCGAAAATCAGTTTTTGGCGGCGCGGAAGATTTAAAGCAGAATAAGGATAGACCATGAAAAGAGTAATAACTATACAGGACTTTTCCTGCCTTGGAAGATGCTCGCTGACGGCGGCACTGCCCGTAATATCGGCAGCTGGAGTGGAATGCTGCGGACTGCCTACCGCCGTATTGTCAAACCATACCGGACTTCCAGGCAGCCATATAAAAGACCTCACGGAGGAGATAAAACCGATAGGAGAGCAGCTAAAACGGCTGGGTGTGCGGTTTGACGCAATATATACAGGATATATCGCGAATGCGGGGCAAATGGAGATAATCAAGGAGTTTATCGCAGAGTTCCGCGGACAGGATACGATAGTGTTCGTAGACCCGGTCATGGGGGATAACGGGAGGATGTACTCCGCACTTACGGAGGACTACCCCGAAAAGATGAGAGAGCTTTGCGCGGTTGCGGATGTTATAACGCCGAATATTACGGAGGCTTGTTTGATGCTCGGACTGGATTATGATAAATATGACACAAAGGAAATGCTGTTTGAACTGAAGAAGCTTTGCGCGGGAACGGCTGTTATAACTGGCGTAGAGTCAAAAACAGAGGGAACTGTACTTACGGGAGCAGCCGCTTATGACGGGGAGCGCTTTTATGAAGAGTACGCTCTCAAGCAGCCTGTTTTGTGCAGCGGCACGGGCGATTTGTTTACCGCGGCGCTGGCGGGAGCTATAATGCGAGGAACAGGCTTTGAGAGGGCGTTGAAAGCTGCGGTCAGCTTCTGTGCGGAATCCGCGAGGCTTACTGCTGCTGACCCTGACAGAAGAGAGTACGGAGTAAACTTTGAGCAGGCACTGTCTGGATATATGGAGGAAATTTCCAAGCCATAAGCACATATTAATGCTAACTCTGATCAAAACACACTCACTCCGCTTAAACGAGGTTTTTTATGGGACTTATATTGTTACGCTGAACTTTAATCAGCTGTTCAAAATTATTGTAAGGGGTGACGGGGACGGAAAAAAAGAGTAATCCGCGGCTCTATAAAGCCATAGGGTTCATTGTTGCGTCCGCGCTGTTTTTTGCGCTGATGAATATGTTTGTGTCGCTGTCGGGTGACGTTCCGACGATACAAAAAACTTTTTTCAGAAATTTTTTTGCACTGATAATTGCATGTGGTGCGATGATAAGAAACAGATGCACAATAATACCGCCTAAAGGGGCGCGGCTCGACCTGTTTATGAGGTCAGCATTCGGTTTCGCGGGAATGCTGGGTAATTTCTATGCGCTGTCAAGGCTGACGGTTTCTGACGCATCAATGCTGAATAAGATGTCGCCTTTTTTCGCAATAATATTTTCGGCTATCTTGCTCGGGGAACGCGCCGACAAGGTGCAGTGGAGCATTGTGGCGGCGGCGTTTCTTGGCGCTATGCTGGTCATAAAGCCAAGTTTCCGCAACGCCGAGCTTGCGGCTTCCTGCGCGGGCTTTCTTGGCGGAGTATGCGCGGGTGCGGCGTATACGTTTGTTAGGAAGATAACGCGCAAGGGCGTTAAGGGATATTATGTGGTGTTTTTCTTTTCGGCTTTTTCCACTCTTGCCGCGCTTCCGTTTGTGGTTTTCGGATATTCGCCAATGAGCGCGGCGCAGTGGCTGTACCTTATCGGAGCTGGCGTATGCGCCGCAGGCGGGCAATTCGCGATAACGGCAGCATACAGCTTTGCTCCTGCGCGCGAGGTATCGATTTATGATTATTCGCAGATAATTTTCGCCGCGCTTTTGGGCTTTTTCGTAATGGGACAGATTCCCGATTGGTGGAGCGTGGCGGGCTATGCGGTAATTATTGCGGCGGCGTTTGCCATGTTTAGGTATAATAACAGGAAGAGCGAATGTTAGCAGTTAGAAGTAAGCGGTAAGAGTGTGGCATCGTGTGTTTTGGGGGGGGAGCAAAGGGGAGTTAAAAAAACAGCAACGTAACGCTTACGCAGCAGAGGGGCGTATAAAGGGCAGCCACAAACCTCTCACGCAGGAATTTTCCGCAAGCTGGTGGTAAAGCGCAGCCCGCATAGCGGGCGGAGCTTTACCGCTGGGGCTAACGGAGTTTTACGCTTTGCGTAAAACGAAGTGGTGCGAAAAATTCTTTTGAATAATTGGCTATAAATTAACATAGCTTAAAAGCATTACAGTCAAGAGCCGCTCAAAAAATGTGTATCAAAGGCGCTGAAAACAGCCGTAAAGTGTCCGCCCACGCATGAATTTTCCGCAAGCCGGTAAGACGTCAACACGCAGCGAGGCGGAGAGTTGACGTATTGCCGAGGCTAACGGAGTTTTCGGCAAAGCCGAAAACGCAGTGGTAAGGTCAGCCACAAACCGCCCACGTATGAATTTTCCGCAAGCCG
>CAJTMU010000129.1 GCA_910577365.1 uncultured Oscillospiraceae bacterium
TACGGTCATGTAAAGATCCGTGTAGAGCCTAACGAGTCCGGTAAGGGATATGAGTTCAGCAACGATGTTGTCGGCGGTTCTATTCCGAAGGAATTTATTCCCGCGGTAGATCAGGGTATCCAGGGTGCGCTCAATGCGGGTGTTCTCGCGGGCTACCCCGTAGTAGACCTTAAGGTATCACTGTACGACGGTTCTTACCATGAGGTCGATTCGTCGGAAATGGCGTTTAAGATCGCGGGTTCAATGGCGATAAAGGAAGCTCTCAAGCAGGCGCATTCCATTATACTTGAGCCTATCATGAAGGTAGTTGTGGTTTCGCCCTCCGATTATACCGGTACGGTTATCGGCGATCTTACCTCGCGCAGAGGTCAGATACAGGGTCAGGAATCCCGCAACGGCACCGAGCAGGTTACGGCTCTCGTTCCGCTGTCGGAGATGTTCGGCTACTCCAACGACCTGCGTTCCAAGACTCAGGGCCGCGGTCAGTACGTTATGGAGCCTCACTCCTATATCGAAGTACCCAAGAATATTGCTGAGGGCATTATGTCCAAGCGCAAGCAGAATGACTGATAATCGACAATTTAAAATTGTTGGTCGTTAAAATATTTGCGGAATATTATTAAAAGTACTTGATTTTTTCCGCAAAAACTGGTAAAATAATAATATTAACAAGTTTAGGGGAATTGCCCTCGCCTTTCGGGGGCTTTCCGACTACCTATTTAAGGAGGAAATACCAATGGCAAAGGAAAAGTATAATTCCAGCAAGCCCCACGTAAACATCGGTACCATCGGTCACGTTGACCATGGTAAGACCACTCTTACGGCTGCTATCACAAAGTGGCTTGCTCTTAAGGGTCAGGCTAAGTTTGAAGCATACGACATGATCGATAAGGCTCCTGAGGAGAGAGAGCGTGGTATCACTATTAACACCGCTCACGTTGAGTATGAGACTGACGAGCGTCACTATGCGCACGTTGACTGCCCCGGACACGCGGACTATATCAAGAACATGATTACCGGTGCTGCTCAGATGGACGGCGCTATCCTGGTAGTTGCAGGTACTGACGGTCCTATGGCTCAGACCAAGGAGCATATTCTGCTCGGCCGTCAGGTAGGCGTTCCCGCTATGGTAGTTTTTGTAAACAAGTGCGACGACGTTGATGACTGCACTTATGATGCTGCTACCGGTGAGTACAAGGATTCTGAGATGCTCGAGCTGGTTGAGATGGATATCCGCGACGAGCTGAGCAAGAACGCTTTCCCCGGCGATGACATTCCTGTTATCTACGGTTCTGCATATAAAGCGCTCAACAGCGACAGCAAGGATCCCGACGCTCCCGAATATGCTTGCATCAAGGCTTTGATGGCAGCTGTTGACAGCTACATCCCTGCTCCTGAGAGAGACGAGAACAAGCCTTTCCTGATGCCCGTAGAGGATACCATGACTATCACAGGCCGCGGTACCGTTGCTACTGGTCGTGTAGAGCGTGGCGTTGTTAAGGTAAACGACACCGTTGAGATCACTGGTCTGGTTGAAGAACCTAAGAGCACTGTTGTTACCGGTCTTGAGATGTTCAGAAAGACCCTTGACGAGGCAGTTGCGGGATACAATATCGGCGCACTGCTCCGTGGTATCTCCCGTGAGGATATCGAGCGCGGTCAGGTTCTCTGCAAGCCCGGTTCGATTCACCCCCACACCAAGTTTACCGGTCAGGTATACGTTCTTAAGAAGGAAGAGGGCGGTCGCCACACTCCTTTCATCAGCAACTATCGTCCGCAGTTCTTCTTCAGAACCACTGACGTTACCGGCGTTATCACACTTCCCGCTGATAAGGAAATGTGCATGCCCGGCGATAACGTTGTAATGGATGTTGAGCTGATTACTCCTATCGCTATTGAGGAAGGTCTGCGCTTCGCTATCCGCGAGGGCGGCAGAACGGTTGGTTCCGGCGTTGTAACCAAGATCAATTCTTAATTTATAGCGTAAATAATATCTGCGCCCCGCGGCTTATCTGCGGGGCGTTTTTATCAGTAAAAAATTTCTTTAATCAGTCATTAACTGTTGACTTTTTTTAATAGGTGTGGTATAATTATTCTGTGAGAAAATGTGTTGAGGGTCGAAATGGCATTTTTGACGTTTTTGCATGTCATTTGGTTTGCGCGGGTGCGACCGTGCTTTCGTAAAAGTTTTTCTTTTCGGGGGTAGTTACTTAATGAAAAAAGATAAAGCAATTGCTTTTCTTACAATAGGATTTGCCTGCATACTTATTGTTTGTGTTGTTATTTTTGTTTTTCTGGCAGAAAACATGAACAGACAGACATCCGAAACAATGAATCAGGTCGGAAATATCTATATGTCCAGCATGAACGAGCGTCTTTCCATGCATTTTGAGACAACCATCGATCATCGTCTGCGGCAAATACAAAACGTTATAAATAACTGTCCTCCTGATAGTGCGGGATATGATGAGCTTAACGCAAAAATGACGGAGAGTGCAATTTCGCGCGATTTGGATGAATTAGCATACTATAAACAGGACGGGGAATTTGAGATGATTTACGGTGGACAAATCTCCGTCGTAGATCCCGAACCGTTTTACAAGTCGATTCGTGCGGGCGAGAACAAGATTGCTGTGGGAAGAGATACAGGCGGCAATGAAATCGTTCTTATCGGCATGCCTGCCGAATATACAACAAGCAGCGGCGAGAAATCCCTTGCATTGGTGGCAGCTATCACGGTTGATTACATAAAGCAGCTTTTGGCGCTGGAGGATAACGATTCTCTGGTGTATTCGCATATTATAAGAATAGACGGAACGTTTGTTATAGGAAGCAGCAACGTTTCTTCAAGCAACTATTTTGATGAGATAGATCTTCTTTTTTCTGAGTATGGCGGCTCTGAAAACGCAGGTTCGTGCGTTTCGGAGCTGAGCGAAGCTATGGCAAAACAGGAGAGCTACTCCAGTGTTTTGTTCATAGGAAATGAGCGCAGGCATCTTTATTGTACCGCGCTGCCGTATTCCGAATGGTATCTCGTTACAATAATGCCTTACGGAACGCTTGATGATGTTCTCAATGATTTTGGAAATGGTTGGCTTGTTACTTTGCTTGGGTGCTGTGGTATTCTGGTGCTGGCATTCAGTATATTCTTTATTATTTATATAGGCTTCTCCCGCGCTCAGCTTAAGGAACTGGAGATAGCGCGCAAAAAGGCAGAGCAGGCTACCAAAGCGAAGAGCGAGTTTCTGTCTAACATGAGCCATGATATCCGTACACCCATGAATGCCATTGTGGGTATGACGGCTATTGCAATTGCGAATGTTGATGATAAACAGCAGGTTCAGAATTGCCTGAGAAAAATTGCGCTTTCGGGTAAGCACCTCCTGGGGCTTATCAATGATGTTCTTGATATGTCCAAGATTGAAAGCGGCAAAATGACGCTTAATCTGGAGCAGATTTCGCTGAGAGAGATTATGGACAATATCGTGGGAATTGTTCAGCCTCAGGTAAAGGCAAAGAACCAGAGCTTTGATATCTTTATACATGATATTGATGCTGAAACGGTTTATTGTGACAGTGTACGGCTGAATCAGGTGCTGCTCAACCTTTTGTCCAATGCGATCAAGTTTACGCCCGAAGGGGGACGAATACATATTTCCGTTCATGAGGAGGATTCGCCTAACGGTGTAAACTTTACAAGGATGCACCTTTATGTAAAGGACAACGGCATCGGCATGTCCAAGGAGTTTAAAAACATCATATTTGAGGGCTTTACCCGCGAGGACAACAAGCGTGTTCACAAGACCGAAGGATCGGGACTGGGCATGGCGATAGTAAAGTATATTGTTGACGCTATGGGCGGTACTATCGAGGTGGAAAGCGAGCAGGGCAAGGGTACGGAGTTCCATGTGACTCTTGACCTTGAAAGGGCTCCCGAACATGAGGAGGACATGGTGCTTCCTTCTTGGAGAATGTTGGTTGTTGATGATGACGAAGAACTGTGCATGAGCGTGATAGCTTCGCTTAAGGGGATTGGAATAACCGCGGACAGCGCTCTTAATGGTGAAACAGCCGTCAAGATGGTAAAGGAAAAACGCGAAAAGAATCAAAGCTATCAGATAATCATGCTGGACTGGAAAATGCCCGGTATGAATGGTATAGAAACAGCCATGGAAATCCGTAAGGTACAGTCGGAAGAAACGCCGATAATTCTTGTTTCCTCCGCTTATGACTGGACGGATATTGAGGAAGAGGCACGTGGTGCGGGTATTAGCGGATTTGTTCCGAAGCCGCTGTTTAAATCCACTCTTTATCATGAGCTTAAGCCGTTTATGATGGGAGATGTGACTTTACAAGAGCCAAAACAGACAGACGACGGCGATTTTACCGGCAAGCGTGTACTTGTTGCGGAGGATAACGAGCTTAACTGGGAAATCGCGGAAGCTTTGTTGTCATCAATCGGATTTGAACTTGAGCATGCCGAAAACGGAAAAATATGTGTTGATATGTTCAATAACTCCGAGCTTGGATATTATGACGCTATATTGATGGATCTGCGTATGCCGGTCATGACCGGTTATGAGGCTACCGATGCGATACGCAAGTTGGAAAGGAAAGACGCGTCGGAGATACCCATAATAGCAATGACTGCTGACGCATTTTCAGATGATAAGAAAAAGTGTCTGGACGCAGGTATGAATGCGCATATTGCAAAGCCGATTGATGTTCACGATGTGGCTAAGGTGCTGAGCAAGTTTATTTTTAAATAAGAATATTAGTGTTAGCATAAAGCGTCCCGGCGCGAGCAAGTCTGCGTATCGGACGATAATAAAAAGCCAGATGCATGAAAGGAGAAATATTATGAGTATGTTGGACGAACTTAAGTATTTGGGGGTAAATATTGAGGACGCCCTTCAAAGATTTATGAATAATTCGTCACTGTATGAGAAAATGCTCGGTAAGTTGGTAAATAACGTTAAGGATATCAATGTGCTTCCAAGTATCGAAGCAGGCGATTACACTGCCGCCTGTGATGCGGCTCATACGCTCAAGGGAGTAATGGGAAATTTGTCCATAACACCGCTGTATAAGAGTTATACGCAGATTGTCAATCTTCTTAGGGAAGACAACCCCGAGGAAGCAAAGAAAATCCTGCTGGAAACGCTTCCTGTGCAAGAGAAAATCATTGCATGCATAGAAAAAAACGCATAGTCGGAGGAGCTTCAAATGAGAAACACAATCCTGATTGTAGATGATATGGAAATTAACAGAGCCATTCTTGCCGAGGGCTTCAGCGATGTTTATGAGATCGTTGAGGCTTCTAACGGCAAAGAGGCGCTGGAAATAATCAACAGCAATAATAATATTGCAGCTGTTCTGCTGGACTTGATAATGCCTGTCATGAATGGCATTCAAGTTCTAACGGATATGAACAGAACGGGGAAAATTGTTCATATTCCGGTGTTTATTATTACTGCGTCGGACAGTGAGACAATGCTGATGGACACCTATAATCTGGGGGCTGTTGATGTAATTTCAAAGCCATTTATTATGAACTTCCTGCGCTGCAGAGTGG
>CAJTMU010000130.1 GCA_910577365.1 uncultured Oscillospiraceae bacterium
CTTTACAGCTACAGCAAAACAAAAGGTAATAAGCGATATCTGCGATTATTTCAAGGAGAAATTAAATCTGGAGCTTGAAATTTTCGCTTCCCCAGCGGAAAGGGAAAATCTGCGCTACACCGTACTCTATAAAATAAGCGACGAGGAGAAATACAATACATTAAGACAACTAATCGAGCAGAAAAGCTGTCCTACCATTGTCTATGCATCAAGAACCAAAAGAACGCTGGAGCTTGCCGAAAAACTTTCCCGCGATGGTTTCCCTGCCCTCCCCTATAACGGCAGAATGGAGCCCGCAGATAAAATAGCAAACCAGGAAGCGTTTATGAATGACAATGTAAAAATCATTGTCGCGACCTCCGCTTTTGGAATGGGCGTTGATAAAAAAGACGTGGGGCTTGTGATACATTACGACATTTCGGATTCCCTTGAAAATTATGTTCAGGAGGCGGGCAGAGCAGGGCGCGATCCATCTCTTGACGCGGATTGCTATGTGCTTTTCAACAATGAGGATCTGGACAAGAACTTTATTCTTCTCAACCAGACGAAGGTCAGCATAGGCGAAATACAAGAGGTCTGGAAGACGATGAAAAATATGACAAAGCACCGACCGACGGTATGCTGCTCCGCGCTTGAGATCGCCCGTCAGGCAGGTTGGGACGACACTAAGACCGACGTTGAAGCGCGCGTTAAAACCGCTATTTCCACCCTTGAGCAATCGGGATATATAAAGCGCGGGCACAATTCCCCACATGTTTACGCCACAAGTATTCTTGCTAAAAACGTAGAAGAAGCAAGAATAAAGCTCGAAGCCTCAAAGCTGTTCTCAGAAAATGAATTAAGTCAGTCTAGAAGAATAATAAGCTGCCTGATATCGGAGCGCAGCAGATCAAAATCGAAATTTAACGAGACTGATTCGCGTGTGGATTATCTTGCGGATATCCTCTCTATGGAAAAAAGAGATGCTATAAACTGCATAAATCTGATGCGTAAAGCGGAGGTTCTTGCCGACACAACCGATATGTCCGCATATATTTACAGCGGCGAAACCGAAAACCGCACTCTTAAAAATCTTGACCAGTTTGCAAGGCTCGAAAGCCATATCCTTGCCCAATTTTCCGAAGAAGAAAGGATATACAATTTAAAGGAAATAAACGAGTCCGCGCAGAATGAAAACATAACATTTTCAAACGTAAAACGCATTACCACTATCCTGTTTTTCCTCACGATAAAAGGATATATTGCCAGGGAGCGGCACGGCAGCGACAATATTATGATAACGCCTAAGCACTCAATTGATTTTCTGATGGAGAAATTCCGCGAGCGAAATAAAATAGCATGGTTTATTGTGAAGAGATTATATGAGCAGTCACAAGGACCCATGCAGACGCAGACTTCAAAGGATAAAACGCTGGTACAGTTTTCGCTGGTTGGATTATACAATGAATTTCTTGCGGAACCGCAAGATCTGACTTTGCAGGATATTTCGCTGTCTGACGTTGAGGACGCGCTGCTGTATCTGTCGAAAATAGGGTCTATGCGTCTGGAGGGAGGATTTCTCGTTCTATACAACGGGCTTGAGCTGAAACGGCTGATACTTGACAACAAAATACGATACAAGGCGGAAGATTACAGATCGCTCGCGGAATACTACAAGCAAAGGATACAGCAGATACATATCGTCGGGGAATACGCCGATCTGATGATAAGGGATCGTGACGCGGCAATGCAATTCGTTCAGGATTATTTTCAGATGGATTATAAAAAGTTTATCACGAAATATTTCAAGGGCGAGCGCGCGGCGGAGATCAACCGAAATATTTCTCCCGAAAAATATCATCAGCTTATGGGAGAATTGTCCGACATTCAACGGCAGATCATATCCGATTCCGACTCAAAATATATTGTTGTCGCGGCGGGTTCGGGCAGCGGCAAAACGCGCGTGCTGGTTCACAAGCTGGCATCGCTTATGCTGCTGGAGGACGCGAAGCATGAGCAGCTTTTAATGCTCACCTTCTCGCGCGCCGCGGCAACGGAATTTAAAAAGCGGCTGATGGCTCTGATAGGAAACGCGGCGAATTTTATTGAAATAAAAACGTTTCATTCCTACTGCTTTGATCTGCTCGGGAAGATAGGCAGCCTTGACGGCGCGGCGGACGTTGTGAAAAAAGCCGTGGAGATGATCGAAAGCGGCGAGGTCGAGCTGGGCAGGATAGCGAAAACGGTTCTTGTAATTGATGAGGCGCAGGATATGGACAGCGATGAATACGCGCTGATACGCGCTCTTATGAAACGCAACGAGGATATGCGGGTTATTGCCGTGGGCGACGACGACCAGAACATATATGAGTTCCGCGGGTCAAATTCAAAATATATGCGCTCTCTAGCGAACGAATATGGGGCTAAGCAATACGAGCTTATTGAAAATTATCGCAGCCGCGGAAATATCGTTGCTCTTACCAACGAGCTTGTAAGGTAAATACAAAACAGAATGAAAACTGCTCCGATCAAAGCTGTAAGCAAGGACGCGGGAACCGTTAAGATCATTCACCACACAAGTAGAAATCTTGAAGAACCCGTTGTAAACAGCGTTATCGAAACTTACAAGGAAGGAACTGCCTGTGTGCTTACATCAACAAACGATGAGGCGCTCCGCGTGGCGTTCCTGCTGAATAAACGAGGTATTCGGACTCGACTGATACAATCGCTCGACGGGTTCAGGTTATGCGATCTGGCGGAGATCAGATATTTTCTCAAAAAGATAGATTTACGCCTGCAAACGTCCGTGATCAGCGATGAGCTCTGGGAGTACGCAAAGTCGGAACTGAAAAGAGCATACAGCGGCAGCTCATGTTTTGAAAACTGCCTGAATATGATCGAGGATTTCAAGCAGACCAAGGGCTATACGATTTACCGCACCGATCTGGAGGAATTTATCAGGGAATCACAATACGAGGATTTCTATTCAAACGATCTCGGAGCAGTCTATGTGTCTACCATTCATAAAGCAAAGGGTCGTGAGTTTGACAGAGTTTATATGCTGCTGAACAATATTATGGTAAATACCGGCGAGGAGCTCCGAAAGCTCTATGTCGGGATAACACGCGCCAAAAAGGAGCTTTTTATCCACTGTAGTTCTTTCGGGAGCTGCAATATCGACAGTGTGATAAACATTCAAGACACAAATTCCTACTCCTCACCGAATGAAATCGCGCTGCAGCTTACACACAAGGACGTTGTGCTGGATTTCTTTAAGGACAAGAAATCCGAGATTTTAAAGCTGCGCAGCGGTATGCCGCTCACCGTGGACGGTAACTTCCTTATTGCTGATATTGACGGAAAACCTTCTGCGCCGCAAAATTTTCAAAGAAATTCGTGCGGGATCTGGATGGATTCAAGTTAAAGGGTTATTCCCCGACATGGGCTAAAGTGCGGTTTATCGTCGCCTGGAAAGGTGAAAATGACGAGCGAGAGTGTGCCGTGCTCCTTGCTGATGTCTTTCTTTGTAAACGTCGTGGCTGCGAAAGGTAGATTTGTTTAAATTTGCCACGACTGTTTTATTCAAGCCCTTCATTGTCAAAAATACCAAAATTTTGCAAATACAGCACAAAACTATTGAAATTCGACGCAAAATGTGATATAATAAATGTGTTTCGTTTTTGAAAGGAGCATTTTGGTTATGAGGATCAGATCTCTTGCCTCTGCGGCGATTTGCTGCATTATCCTCACCGGATGCGGCTCGGACGATGCGCAAACACAGCGGACTGTTTTTGTAATGGATACCGCCGCTTCTGTCAAGGGAACGGCTTCGGACGTTGAGCTTGCCGTGGATACACTGACATATCTCAGCGGACTTTTTGACCGCTATGACCGGAAAGGCGACGTTTATTCCTTAAACAATCGGCTTGGCGCTGCTGTTTCGGACTATACCGCAGAGCTTATTGAGCAGTCGGTACGGCTCAGCGGAATTTATGGCGAAAATGTCAGCATATTCGCGGGAGACGTCACCGATGCATGGAATATAAGCTCTGACGAGCCGGCTGTTCCCTCGGAGGAAATGCTCTCGGATGCCCTGAAAAGCTTTCGCAACGCGTCGTTTTCGCTGGATGCCATGAGCTTTGCCGACGAAAACGGCTCCATTGACGTCGGCAGCGTCGCAAAAGGCTATGCTCTGGACAAGATCGCGGAGCAGCTCGGCGGCGAATGCTGTATCGTCTCCATGACATCGTCGGTGCTTTTGTACGGAAAGAAATCCAATGGCGGGAAATTCTTGGTTTCGATAAGAGATCCGGAAGACGGTGAAAGATCCCTCGGCACGCTGTATACTGACGAATGCTTTCTCTCTACCTCGGGGGGCAGCGAACGCTTCTTTGAGAGCGACGGCAAGCGGTATATACATATTTTCGATCTCTCAAACGGAATGCCCTGCAAGACCGATTTCACCTCGGTAACGGTCATATGCGGTCGCGACACGGAGGCGGGCGGTATCCTCTCGGATTTCCTTTCAACGCTTATTTTCATCGAGGGAACGGATTCGCTTGGGAAATTCATGCAAGATCCGCAGCTGGGGATTATTGCGGTCACCGACACAAACATGGTCTATATAAGTGAAAATGTTGATTTTTCACTTGCCGAGGATTGCGGTTATAAACTTGAGGTGTGGAAAAATGAATGAAAAATTCCACCTGATAAAGCCTTTTGAGGCTGCTGTTATAGGGGGCGTTCTTCTTGTAAGCATTGCGGCGATATTTATAATGAACCTTTCGGGCGGCGGTTCGCGGACGGCTGTGATAAGCTGCGGTGACGTCAGACACGAGCTTTCGCTCGACAAGGACGGCTTGTTCTGCTTTGATGGTATCGACGCGGAATTTGAAGTCAGGGACGGAAAAATCCGCGTGACAAAAGTTTCCTGTCCCGATAAGATATGCGAAAAAACAGGCTATATAGGTTCGTCGGGACAGAGTATAATCTGCGTTCCCAATAAAATCACGGTTGCCGTTGTCGGCTCGGACGAAAGCGTCGACGTTACGGTGGGTTAGCGGAGGCAGCGCGAACGTCTCCGGAAAGCGATTTTCTTCAGAACAAGGTTTATAGAGGTGACCTTATGAAAAAATCACGTTATATCGCCGTTATGGGACTTATGCTCGCCCTTGCGTCGGCTTTGCAGTTTCTCGAAAGCATGATACCCATACCGCTTCCGCTCGGAGTTAAGGCGGGGATATCCAGCATAGTCGTTATGGTCGTTCTCATGAAATTCGGCTTTGCTTCGGCAATGACGATCGCCGTGCTCAAAAGCGGCTTTGTCTTTATCACAAGAGGAGCATCGGCTTTTTTTATGTCGGTCAGCGGAGGAGTTCTTTCGGTCGCCGTCATGGGGGCTGTCCTTGCCGTTTCACGCGTATCAAAAAACAGCACGGGCATA
>CAJTMU010000131.1 GCA_910577365.1 uncultured Oscillospiraceae bacterium
CAGCGAACTGCGGTTTGACTTCGCCGGTGACGGAAGGCTTGAATTTATCGAGTTTCTTGGAGGAGCGGACGGTAAGCTTCGCCCCGAAATATACGGAAAGTCCGTCTTTGAGACCGACGCGGACGAGCTGTTTGCAATTCTGTCGGAAAAAAACTGCGGCGATATCGCGGACACCGAAAACGGATACAGCTACGCTTTTTTGAATATCGCCGTCGGCGTTTTCAGAGAAAGGCTTCCCGAGGAGGTTCGTGAAATGACGGAAGAAGCGGAAAAATGCGGTGCTCCGATGAGCGCAAAGGAGATCGAGGCGGAAATGCGAATGGCTGAATGCTGGTCGACGATTGGCATGGGAACAGAGGGCTATTACGGATAATTTGTGTTTTTCTCGCGAAAAGGAACGGTTTATAGAGTAATATTAAGGAGAAGTAAGATGGAAATAAGAACGGTTGAAAAGAACGGCATAAAGTGCGCTGTTATCAGCGATAATAAAAAGGTTATTACCGACGCGCAGACCGCTTTGGACGTGCTGATAAGCGCGAAATACGAGGCGGGAACGCAGAACGTTGTTATCAATAAGCGGCTTATAGCGGAGGATTTTTTCATTCTCAGCACCGGGCTTGCGGGCGAGATACTTCAGAAATATATCAATTACGGCGGGCGCATAGCGGTTTACGGCGACTTTTCCCGCTATACGAGCAAACCGCTTAAGGATTTTATTTATGAGAGCAACAGGGGAAAGGACGTGTTCTTTGCCGCCGACGAGGAGGATGCTGTCAATATGCTTACGCGATGAGCGCCGGATTGCGGCGGTCATGAGTAATTTATAGGGCATATGCTTTATTCGGAAAACGTACTGTACACAACTATCCTATCATAAATTAATGAGTCTGTAAAAAAATATACAAAAACTACTTGATTTTTTTGGTGAAAGGTGTTATAATAGAAAAGCATTTAGTATCCGCTGCTATAACTATGCCCAGATATGGCATAAGACAGCGTGTGTTAATGCGCGGTGATTCACCGAACATTATAACGGATAGTCCGCTGAGACTAAGGTCGGCGCTGCGGCGCTGTAAACGCTCCTTGGCAATCTATGCCCGAATAAGTCGGTCTTAAGAATATCCGAAAACATCAGGAGGAAAAGATGGACGCATTGAAAATCATTGAGCAGAGCAGCATGAAGGCTGAGGCTCCCAAAATCGAAATCGGTGACCTTGTAAAGGTTTCCGTTCGCATCAAGGAAGGCGACAAGAGCCGTATCCAGATGTTCGAGGGCACTGTTATCGCCAAAAAACACGGCGGTATCAACGAAACATTTACCGTAAGGCGCGTAGCTCACGGCTGCGGTGTGGAGAGAGTATTCCCTCTGCATTCTCCGACTGTTGAAAAGGTAGAAGTCGTAAGAAACGGTAAGGTTCGCAGAGCTAAGCTGTACTACCTGCGTGACAGAGTTGGTAAGGCTGCTAAGGTTAAGTCCAAAGTTTAATCCCGAAAGATCCAAGCTGACAAGCCCCGTTTCGGCGGGGCATTAGCGAGGATATCCTAAGAAAAGAGTTTTGCTATGAACGGTATGAATGACAAGGAATTACAGGAATTGACTGCAGAATCCGAGGAGGAATCTGCGGAATATGAGATTAACGAAACCAAGCTTGATGAGGATAACAATGCCGGCAGCCCCGATGCGGATGATGAAGACAGTGAGGAAAAAAAGCCTTTTTCAGACGCTCACGAATGGGCTTGCAGCCTTGTTTTCGCTGTTTTGTTGATGCTTGGGCTTAACCTTTTTGTATTCCGCTCCATTACCGTTGACGGCGAATCAATGTGTAATACATTACAACATCAGGATAAAATCATAGCCACGGATTTTTTCTATACTCCAAAGCGCGGAGATATTGTGGTTGTACAAGCTAATGAGCTTGTGAACGACGCTACGGGACTGTTTGGAGAGGCTATAATAAAACGTGTGATTGCTTTGGAGGGTGATACGATACGGTTCGATTTCGAGCAGGGCGAGGTCTACTTAAACGGAGAACTGCTTGAGGAGGATTATATCGCGCAGCCAACGCATCTCAGACTGAACGGCTGGACGGAGAGCGGAGTGGATTATGTTGTACCTGAGAACTGTGTGTTTGTTATGGGTGATAATCGTAACAATTCGCGTGACAGCCGTGACCTTGAAGCATTGGGGTTTGTCGATACGGATCTCATAATGGGCAAGGCGGTATTGAGAGTATACCCGTTTGACGGCTTTACGGTATTATGAGCGAGATAGGAAATATTCAGTGGTTTCCCGGTCATATGACAAAGACCCGTCGCTTGATTGAGGCTGATCTCAAGATGGTGGACGCAGTAGTGGAAATTACCGATGCGCGTATTCCGGAAAGCAGCAGGAATCCTATTCTTGACGAGCTTGTGGGAAGCAAACCGCGGATAATGATACTGAATAAATGTGACTATGCCGATGACGCTTCCACGGCAATTTGGCGCAGATATTATGAAGACAGGGGCATTACCGTTATAACCTGCGATTGCCGAAGCGGAAAGGGAATAAACAAATTTCTTCCGACGGTAAAAACTCTGCTGAAGGAGCTTATAGAGCGCAGGAAAGCCCGCGGCATGATAGGAAAGGCGCTGCGGCTGATGGTGGTGGGTATTCCGAACGTCGGGAAATCCTCCTTTATCAACCGTATGGCAAATTCCAGAAAAACAAAGGTTGGCGATCGACCTGGAGTGACCCGCGGTAAGCAGTGGGTGTCAATAGACAAGGACGTGGAGCTGCTGGATATGCCGGGGATATTGTGGCCGAAATTTGATGACCAGCTTGCTGCGCAGCGGCTGGCGTTTACGGGCGCGATAAAGGACGAAGTTACGGACAGCGAGGCGCTGGCAAGAGCGCTGGGTGAGTTATTGCAAAAGGATTATCCTGAGCTGCTGAAGGCGAGGTACAAGATATCCTGCGATGGCGATATTCTGACGGAGATTGCAAAGGCGAGGGGAATGCTGATATCGGGCGGAGAGCCAGATACAGAAAGAGCCGCCGCTGCGCTTCTGGACGAATACAGAGGTGGAAAGATTGGCAAAATTACTCTCGAAACACCGCAAGAGCAAGGAGACGCTTCTTAAGATAGAGGGTGTATCTCTTGAAAATATTGACCTGCGCGAATTTGACAGGCGCGTTTCGGACCAGTTTGGTATATTATGCGGTATTGATGAGGCGGGGAGAGGTCCCGTTGCAGGCGATGTTTTTGCCGCGGCTGTGATACTTGATCCGAATAATCCTATCAAGGGACTGAACGACAGTAAAAAGCTTACTCCTAAAAGACGCGAGGCTCTTTATGAGGAAATATGCGAAAAGGCGGCAGATTATTGCATTTCTCAGGTTTCCGTCCATCAGATAGACAATACAGATATTCTTTCAGCCGATCTGCTGGCTATGCGCAACGCGTTTGAGCGTTTAAAGCTGGTTTCGGGGATAGTTCTGGTCGATGGTGATGTTCTGCCGGAAATAGATACCGTTAATGTGCTGAAAAACGTTATAGGCGGAGATGCAAGATCAGAAGCTATAGCGGCTGCTTCTATACTTGCTAAGGTGGAGCGTGACCGCTATATGTGCGAGATGGCCGTCAAGTATCCCGAATACGGTTTTGAAAGACATAAGGGATACGGAACAAAGGCGCATTATGAAGCTATTGAGAAGTATGGGCTTTGTCCGATACACAGACGTTCTTTTCTAAAGAAATATTTGACCGATAATAAAGATGGACAAACAGACTAAAGGAAAACTTGGCGAGGATGCCGCTGTGGAAGAACTTGTGCGGCGCGGTCACATGATTATTGAGCGCAATTACCGCAAGCCCTGCGGGGAGATAGATATAATTTCCGAAATAAACGGATTTATAGTTTTCACAGAGGTCAAGACCCGCAAGCTTAACAGCATAGTATCGGGTTTGGAAGCGGTAGACACGCGAAAGAGGTCAAGGATAATTCGTACGGCTGATTGCTATCTTAACGAGTATATCACGCAATTACAGCCGAGATATGATATCGCTGAGGTGATGGTATCGCGCGGCGAATCGGTAAGGGTACTGCGGATAGACATTTATGAGGATGCCTTTGATACAGAAGGAATTTATACCATTAATTAGGTTTTGCTTTTCAATGAAGGGAATAAGGTTTGAAAATAAATTTTCAAACACGCAGGTTTTGTGCTTATTATTTGAAATTATGCCGCGCAAAACCACATAAAACTCGAAAGGAGTTATGCTCCCTGGGGGAGCATGGTTATATGTATGAATTACACGAGCACGAGAAATTCCGGTCTTAATGTGACGAGTGCGCATGCCATCACAAAGGGTCTTTCCGACGAGGGCGGGCTTTATGTTCCTGAGAGTGTTCCTGCGTTTTCCGAAAAGGAACTGTTGGGAATGTCGGATATGAGTTATGCCGATCGCGCGTTTGAGGTTTTCTCAAGGCTGCTTACCGATTTTACTCCCGAGGAGATACGTCATTGCGTCGACAGCGCTTATAACGATAAGAATTTTGATTCGGCAAATATTGCTGAGCTGACGCGTCTTGCCGAGGGGAAATTCATTCTTGAGCTGTGGCACGGTCCCACTTGCGCCTTTAAGGACATGGCACTTCAGATACTTCCATATTTGCTTACTACCTCTGCGAAGAAGACTGTGGACGGGAAGCATATCGCGATTCTTGTGGCGACGTCGGGCGATACAGGCAAGGCGGCGTTGGAGGGATTTAAGGACGTTGACGGAACGAGCATAGCGGTGTTCTATCCGGAGGACGGAGTAAGCCCCATGCAGAAGCGCCAGATGACCACTCAAGATGGCGGAAACGTGTTTGTGTCTGCTGTTAAGGGTAATTTTGATGATTGCCAGAACGGCGTCAAGGCTATTTTTACAGATAAAGCTATTGCGGAGAAGCTGGCGAAGAATGATATCCTGCTGTCCAGCGCCAACTCCATCAACTGGGGCAGGCTTGCGCCGCAGATAGTTTACTATATTTCTTCTTATGTGGAACTTGTAAAGAATAAGGAGATTAAATTCGGCGACAAGATAAATGTGGTGGTGCCGACAGGCAATTTTGGAAATATTCTCGCTGCGTATTACGCAAAGCTTATGGGTATTCCTGTTAATAAGCTGATCTGTGCATCTAACAGCAACAATGTGCTTACTGATTTCATAAATACTGGCATTTATGATAGAAACAGAGAGTTCCATACAACGGTATCCCCCTCTATGGATATTCTTATCTCTTCAAATCTTGAGCGTC
>CAJTMU010000132.1:0-4981 GCA_910577365.1 uncultured Oscillospiraceae bacterium
AGCGGAGTGAATTTTGGTGGTGATCCAAAAAACTCGTTTTTTGGAGAAAATTGTGTAAAGTAATATTGACAAAATCACTACAAGCGTATGATGTCGGATATTGACAAAAATCTGATAAATACTATTGTTGTGAAAGACTTGTCGCGTTTCGGCAGAAATTATATTGAAGTCGGTAAATACATCAAGGAGATTTTTCCCGAAAAAGGCGTACGCTTTATTGCAATCGGCGATGATGTCGATACGGAAAAGGATAATTTGGAGGTGCATTAAAGTATGGTCAAGCTTAGTCACGAAAATTTTATAAAGGCACGGGATTACATATTTGCCAACGGCGACGACATAAACCGCGCTTGGTTCAGATATCTTTTTGAGGGCAATGATACAAACGAATTTTTAAATGTACTGCAAAAATATCAGCACGAAAACGGCGGGTTCGGCGGTATTTATTACGAATTCGACTATCAGGGTCCATGTCTGAAAGCCACGGAGATCTCTGTTAAATATATTTTAAATCTTAAAGAAAGGCCGTCCGCAAATCACCCGCTTATTCAAAATATGATGAAATATATTTTGGAGCTTTATATTCCCGAGATCGGGAACTGGGGAGAAGTTGTTGTCCCCGAGGTCAACGACGGCGTTCATTGCTACTGGGTCAGATACAGAGGGGAGGATACGTCCTCGATAGAAAGTGAAGACGAACGGATAAAAAAGTACGACGCCAACGAAAAAGTTTGCTTTGCTGCATTTGCGGCATATTATTCCGAGCTTGTGCCGAAAGAATTGTACAGCGATATAATAAAATATCCGACAGAACATATCCTGCGATACTGGGACAAAAATTCGCCCGATTACAACAACGAAATTTTCGACAAGGGTGAGCCGTATGATTTTGAGTATTTTCAATGGTTTGTGCCCTGCCTGAAAGACAAGGAAACAGAGGACAAGCTGACCTCAATTTTGCGGCAGAACCCTACCGCTTTTATGGAGCTTGATTTTGCAAGATCGGACAAGGATTACGTCCATTTGCCATGCGACGTTGTAGGACACCCGAAGAGTATCATATACCCCGCTGTAAAGGATTTAGTCCTTGATTCGCTGAAATACAGAATGGGTCAGCAAAGCGACGACGGTCGATATCTGCTGGGCTGGTCGTTTGGTGATGACGAGGGCATGCAAAAATTGCAAACTAAGTATGAAACCTACCTCACGCTTGCCATGTTAGAGAAATTGGATAGATTTGATATGATAGACAGATAAATTTATATTAAAATTCGCTCCGCTTGCATTTCTGTAAACGGAGCTTTTTCTCAAAATTTCGGCTGAAATTTTTTCTTGACTTTACAAAATTTAAGTGATATACTTTATTTCATACTAATCACAAATTAATAGGCAAGGAGAAACCAACATTCATTGACCAAAAAGATATTATGCCCACAAACAGCTGTGCAAAGCCATTTGTGGGCATAAATCTTGTGAAAAACAGGATTCACAGTCCACAGTTATTTTCGACACGAAAATGGACTTGAACCCTTCCATGCAAAATTTTCTTGGTTGAAACTGAATATTTTGACGAAATCGCCTGTGAATAATTTCTCGTTCGCGAGAAATCGTTCATGGGCTTTTTTTGTTTCACAGGGTTTTGATAAAAAAGATTTTTTGGTGATTTAAACCCTTTGGCAACAAAATCTTTGTGGTTGAAACTGTGCAAAATGCACATATTATAAATACACAATCATTAGATGCTTTTGTTCGTGCTGATTAAATACCATTTTTATAGAATCTGCTGTATATTGATTTCTAGCAACGGTTATAGATAACTCATTGGAGCATTAAGAATACACGAACGAACCAATCTTAACATTGCCATTACCGATTTTGACAGCGTTACTTAAATATTTTCACACTGTCGCCAGTTTCACCCATAAAAGCGATATAGCCGTCCGGAGGAAGGTCGATGGTGTTATTTGCATCCTTGATGTGGGTGCTATACAGCAGCTCACGGAACTTTTTGTAGACGAATACAGCAGAGTTGTCAGGACGTTCGGCAACAATACTCTTTCCGCTCATATCTTTCCCGATACGATACCATACAGCTTCACTGCTGTGAAGAGATATCTCGGTGATGTCAGCGGTAAACATAGGGAGGCTGTCCACGCTGCGGCAGCGCGTCCCGTCGCTCAGATCAAGAGAGTCTGCCGATGTTCCGTCCGCATAGGTTTGCCGGGTAATCTCTAAGTCAAACAAATCTCTGTTTGCGCTGCTCGGTATGGAGGTGAAGAAAACGGCATGATCTTCATCGGTCAACTTTTCCGCTCTTGCCCCTGCGCTGTTTTTTGCCAGAATATAACCGGGAAATTTCTCATCTGTCACGACCCGGTAAAACGGACTTTCATAGTCTTGAGAGGTCCATTTTTCGTTATATTTGACGAAAAATGTCTGCGAAAGCTCGTCCCAGCTTTGCTGTACACTTTCGGAGATGGGATTCTCTTTCATTTTTTCTCCTGTGTACATACTGTCCGACGCATTTCCAAGCCCCCGGCATATTCCAAGTCCCGGGTATACGGTGAACATATCCGTTCTGATGTATATTCCGCCGTCTTTTTCCTCGAAATAAACGATTTCCCTGTCTGAAGTCATCTTGCCGCTGTCATTTACCTTGACAAAGCCTCCGTCCTCGGTATATCTGTATATTTCGGGCGATGAGTTGTCAGTGCCCAAGTCTTCCTTGTACATAGTGGTATCGTCAAATGTGATCCTGCATATTCCGTTGTTGTATAATCCGCCTATGAAGTATAAACCCTCATATTTTTTATAATTATCGGGTATGGTGTCTGTTATCTTCGGCTCTGGAGGAGTCAGATCGCTTACCGCCTTCCCTCGTTCTTCAAGCACCACGTCCATCAGAGCAAACGCCATAAGTCCGGCATATTGGCTGCTGCTGTCATTTCCGGCAGTCAGTACCGCAGCGCTGATCTGTTCATCGGGGGCAACAAGGAGGTACGAGTGCATATACGGCACATCTCCGCCCTTGCCCATGACCTTTATGCTTTCTTTTTCGTACTTGACTTGTTCCACAAAGTCCCAGCCCAGACCGTAGCTCTCGTATTTTGTGTCATCGTTCCAACGTGTGGACATCTGTGTTTTTGCATCATCGGAAAGAAGAACATCATTTCCCGTAAAAAAAGCACTGCCGAAATTTGCCACGTCAGGAGCGGTAGCATAGATGCCGCCCGTACCTGACGCCATTTCATAGGGGTATTCGATTGGCAGCGAACCGCGATAGAGAGATACCTTTGTGTTGCCCATATCGCCCGTATACAGGCTCCAAGCCGTTCCCGTATGGTCTGCGCCTATCTTTGAGGCTATGTTATTTCTTACATAATCCGTATAGCTCATACCGCTGACGTTTTCTACGATATGCTCCATAAGCTCAAAGCCCATATTATTATAGCAGGCATATTCGCCGGGAGCGGCTTTGAAACGCTGCCCCGACACGATATCAAGTGTATTGTCGTGAACGAAGCTGTCAACATCATCATAAAGATAATGGTTTGTCGACAGACCCATGGATATGCCCGATGTGTGATTCATAAGCATACGCACGGTGATGTCCTTGTACCGCTCATCATTCATCTTGAAATCGGGGAGATACTTTGTGACAGGGGCGTCAAGTTCTATTTTTCCCTCGTCAACAAGCTGCATAACCGCCAAGGCTGAATACATTTTGCTTACTGACGCAATGCAATATATCCTATCCCGCGAAGCGGTTGTCTTGGCTGTAAGTTCCGATTGTACAGGTTCAGTATTCGCCGCATTTCCAACAGATGCGCATACGGTTCCCGCCATACACAAGACAGATATTGCCGCAATAATCTTTTTCTTTATCATTATTCAACCCCACTTTCATTCCGCCATAAGCTCGGTTACGGATATTTTTCTTATACTGCCCGCACTGACGTAGGTAACGATCATGCAGTATAAGACAAGCGCTGCCGCCGTACCGATCATCAGCGGCAGGCTTTCGGGAATCTGTACGCCGAACGCCGCCATCCAAAATGCACGCTGTACCCGTACCGACAACACCGCAGCGATGCAGGAGGAAATTATCGTTACAGGGAGAATGCGCAGGGTAAGCTGTATCATAAGCTCCCTTGATGTATAGCCCATACTTTTCATGATACCTAATTCCTTGCGCTGTCTTTTTACGGCAGATGCGGCTATAATGCCCAATATTACCGCTACCACAACGGCGATGAATATCACAGCCCAGAACGAGAATGTCTTTGTGACAGCGGCTATGGATTCCATCTGGGATTTTGCCAGATCCTTCATTGAGGATATGTCCTTTATCACGAAACGGCTGCTGTTTCCGCTGATTATCGTATCTCCTATTCTTATGGCATAGTCAATATCGGTAACTCCGTATTGAGAGATAAGCACCGCCATTTTCTCGTCCGCTTTCGCTCTGATACGCTCCTCAAGACTTCCCTGCGCGGACTGTTCATATGCCGTGTCCTTTGCGCTTGCGCCGTATAGAGCGGTGAGCTTATTCTCAAAGGCAGAGCGGTCTCCCTCATTTTTGAGAGTTATCTCCACTGTGTTCGGACGGTCGTTCGGACGAATGCGCCGGTAACCGTCCTCTGTCATGTAGACGCTCATGCTGTCGTTGTTCATGGCGGAGACAATGCCTGTTATGATATAGCTTTTTTCACAAACATCGCCCTTAATGATGATGCTGTCGCCTACGTGCCGATTTTCTGTCTCCTCTCTCTTTGCGGATATCATGACCTCGTTGTCGTGTTCGGGAAAACGTCCCGTTTTAGGGTGGATATTATCCGTGAGGGAAAAATCGGAGTAGGAAATCACAGTTGAACTCTGATCGCTGCTGTCCGCTGTCTATGAGGAATATCGCATGATAGCATTTGACATGGAAAAGGAATTCTCCTATGAGGAATACTATGAAAAATGCTCCGCAAGGTCA
>CAJTMU010000132.1:4990-5267 GCA_910577365.1 uncultured Oscillospiraceae bacterium
CACAGTTGAACTCTGATCGCTGCCCTTGATCTCCACCTTATTAAATATTGCACGGGTCAAAAGAACCTTTTCCACTTCGGGGAACTTACGTATCTCATCGCAGAAATTTTCCACGTTCACTCCGCTCATCATGGTCATACTTATGTCGGGAATCTCCATTCCCATAACTCCTATAAGCCCGTTATAGCCGCTCTTGAAAAAGTCAAAGGTGTACACACTGAACATTACGGCAACTCCTGCGGCGATAATACAGATACCCGTACCTATATTGGAGCGG
>CAJTMU010000133.1 GCA_910577365.1 uncultured Oscillospiraceae bacterium
AAAAGGAATTCGTGCGCGAGCATCCCGAGCTTATAGAGCTTGAGGAGCGACACAGCAAGGCAGCCGAGGACTTTATATCCAAAATCGGAAGGAGGAGCAAATAATGGCACAACCGGACGCGTACATACGCATATCCACATTGAACGACACAACGCAGGCGCAGCGCTCCACCGAGCAGCTGGGCGATACTCTGCGCGACGCGTTAGACCCCGATTCGGCGGAGGCGATAACCGAAGCGATAGGAGCGCTTGCTGCCGCACTGCGCGGGATAGATACAGACGGAGTTGATGGTGTACGTGACGGTCTGGACGGCGTGGGCAATTCGGCGATAACGGCGGGTGACCTTATTAAAGCAAATCTGATCTCCGATGTTGTTATGAGCGGATTGAAGCAGGTCGGCGCGGCTATTAAGAATATAGCCGTTGACTCCGTAAACACCGCCATGAGCAACGAGACCGCGTTCGCGAAGGCTTCGACGCTTCTGACGGGCGATCTTGAACAATTCCGCAGCGGCTTAGAGGAAATTTCAAACCGCACGGGGGTGACTTTCGCCGACCTTGCGGAGTCGATGTATTCCGCGCTTTCTGCGGGGGTTGCGCAGGATAACGTCCTTGAATTTGTGGAAAACTCGGTGAATCTGGCTAAGGGCGGATTTACCGAAACCGCTACCGCAATCGACGTTGTAACAACGGCGCTGAACGCCTATCACATGGAGATGGGCAACGCGACGCACGTTCAGGACGTTCTCATCACCACGCAGAATAAAGGTAAAACGACAGTCGGCGAGCTTGCGGGCAGTATGGGTAAAATTATCCCGACCGCGCAGAGCGTAAATGTTGAGTTTGACCAGCTCGGCGCGATGTTCGCGACTGTTACCGCTAACGGCGTGGCAACTGCCGAAGCCACGACATACCTCAACGGCATGATAAACGAGCTCGGCGCAAGCGGCTCGACCGCCGAAAAAGCGATGATGGCGGCGACAGCGGGAACGGCGCTCGCGGGGAAAAAGTTCTCAGAAATATCCGCCATGGGATACGATGTAACCGACGTTCTCAAATTAATGAGCGACGAGGCGGCAAAGTCGGGACAGTCGCTGGCGGATATGTTTTCGTCATCTGAAGCTTCCAAAGCCGCTAATATACTGCATTCAAATATAGACGGTTTCAAGCAGAATATTGAAGCTATGGCGAATTCCACAGGAGCGGCGGCAAGCGCCGCCGATACCATGATGGACACCACCGCCGAGAAGGTTCAGGTGGCGAAAAACCAGATTGACAACCTAACGACCTCCATCGCGCAGTCGCTGCTGCCTGTTATAGGTGAAGCAGCCCAAGAAATAAGCGAGGCATTAGATGAAAGCAATATCAAGGAGACTGCGAAAGATATAGGTGAATTTGTTTCCGGAACGCTATCGGTGCTGCTTAAAAATATAAAGCTGATAGGCTCGGCAGTGGCGGGCGTTACTTCGGGTGTGGTCGCGTTTAAGGCTGCAAACATTCTGACAAAGGTCATATCCTCTTGGCAGAGCGCGGCTCTGCAGGTAAAGCTGTTCGCGGCGGCAGAGGGATCGGCGGCACTGCAAACCGCCGCGACAAACGGTACGCTCAATACACAAGAGATAGTTTACGCCGCCTTAAGCGGAAAACTGAACGCAGCTACTGTCAAACAGCTTGGCTTGAATACCGCAATGGCAGCGAATCCCGCGGGGGCTGTTGCGGCGGTTGTAGGACTACTTGCGGCAGCGCTGACCGGATTTATGCTGAATGCCGACAGCGCAGCAAGTGCGGCTTCGGAGTATGCGGACGCGGTCAACGATATAAGAAACAGCCTTGAGCAAGCACAAGAACGCATGGAGGAAACCATATCAAAGGGCGAAGCAGAAATGGCTATGCTTAAGGATAAAGTTTCACGTTATGAAGAATTGAGAACAGCGGTTGATCTCACTGCCGAGGAAGAGGCTGAATTAAAGGGACTGGCTCTCGATTTGCAGGATATTCTTGGAGATAATGTAACGGTTATAAACGCTCTGACAGGAGAGTATAACGACCTTGCTGACGCAGTAGACGCTTATGTTCAGAAACAGATGTCAGCTGTAAGGTTAAGTGCATATGAGGATATGGCAAGTGAGGCATATTCTAAAATGTTTGAAGCAGAGAAAATTATCAATGATTTGGAAAATGAATATGGAAAAGATATTCTCTCAAACATGGCAGAGTTTTACGATTCAGGCGATGAGCTTTTTGAGGACATTTATGGGAATTATAGCAAATGGCGCCTGGATGATTTCGTAAAAGATTTTTTTGACATATCAGATGAAAAACAAAAAGATGACCTTCGCAAGGCAGTAGAATCATGGCAGGAAGCACAAAGCATAGTTGCGGAAGCAAAAGAAAAAATTGACGCATATAATCAAATTTACTCTGAAAATCTCGCTGGAATCAATGCAAATGTTTCGTTTTCCATCAATCCTAACGCCGACAACTCACCGCTGACCGACGATGTGAAAGCGCACTATGCCGCCATAGCGGAGAAAAATCTTGAGATATACAAATCAAATCTGGCGGACATGGATTATTATCTCAAGATGGGATATATCACAAACGATGAGTATTATTCCAAGCTGGAGGAGATGCGCGACAAGTATCTCGAAGAGGACACCGAGGAATGGCGCACGGTAAACGTGGAGCTGAAAAAATACTACGACAGCCTAACCGAGGAACAAAAGAAAGCCTATGAGCAGCAGCTCAAACAGCAGAAGGAAGCCGCCGAGCAGGCGCAGCGGGAACGTCTCGCGAGCTACAACGAGGAAAAATCACAGCTCCAATTTCAGCATAAAACGGGGCAGCTCTCCGAGAAAAAATATTATGAGGAGCTGGCGAAAATCCGCGACAAGTACCTTGATAAGAACAGCTCCGAGTGGCGGAATTCGTTCCTCGAGACCTACCAGTATAACCAAAAAATAATCGAGGCGAACAAGGACGCTCTGAACGCGCTGCTGACCGAAACAAGCGACAGCACGCTGTCGGCACTCCAGAATATTATTTCCGCGCGTGACAGTCTGACCTCAAAGCTGGTGGATTTCAACAAAACGTTTGAAAAGATAACGGAGACTGTTCCCGAAACCATTGCGGTCAAGGGCGAGTTTACCGTTACAACCGCGGAGCATGAGGTCGAGACTTACAAAATGGGCGCTGACAATATCGAGGATAATATAAAAATTCTCGAGGAGTACGGCGAAATGCTGGGCGCTCTGAAAGTCCGCGGCGCGGACGACGGAACGCTGAATGACATACTGGCGATGGACGTTGACGAGGCTATGGAATTCGGTTCTAAAATGCTGAAAATGTCCGACAGCGAGTGGAACGGGTACTTTGAAAGCATGGCTCGGCTGCGGGAAACTGCGGCGGATATTTCGGCGAAATATTATCAGAGTGAGGTGGACAACCTCAAAAACAATTTTGTGGACAGGCTTCGCGAGGAGCTCTTCGGGCTTGAGGGAGATATGCTTAATATAGGCGCGGAGGCGGCGCTGAGCTTTATTGAGGGCTGGAACAAAGAGCTCGGCGCAAATGATCTTACGCTCGGGGATATGTTGTATTCGCTGGCGGGCGGTTCCTATACGACCGCGCCGAAAATGGCGCAGCTTCTCTCCGGCTTCGGCGCGACCATAGGATCGGGTGAAAAAGAAAAAACCGACAGCGGAACGGTCACCATGCCGATCTACATCGGCGGCGAGAAGCTGACGGATATTGTTATAGAGGGTATTAACAGCAAAAATATCAAGGTCGGAAAAAATGTGCTGAACACATAAAGCGACTTTCGCATAGATCAACGTTTTGCCCACGCAGGAAATTTTCCGCGGGAGCCCGTGAAAGCGGAGTGAAACGGAGCTTTTGCGGGCGGGTCGCGGAAAATTTTTTGAAATAAGGGGTGAGTATAGATGTTATGGTGGAACGGTTCTCCGCTTCCCGTGCCGATAGCGCCGATACAATACGGTTATCGGGATATCGAGGGCACAAACAGCGGGCAGACCCTCGGCGGAAGTTATTCCAAAAAAGTGATAGCCCGCAAGGAGGACTTGATCGTGCAGTGGGCGGCGCTTTCTCCCGAGGAAGCCGCGGCGGTGGCGGCGGTTAAAAAGAGCACCTTCGGGCAGCTTACTTATTACAGTCCGCAGTCTGAAAAATTTGTTACAAAAACGATGTATACCGAGGACTTGACCGCCGAGCTTACCGACGCTCGAGTAACCGACACGACCCTGCAATACGGCGATTTCAGCGCTTCGGTGCAGTTTAAGGAGAGGTGATAAAGTGATAGAATTGACATTCTCAAAATCGGGGTGGGATGATATCGTTCTGACCGAAGACGATTTATTTGATTTCAGATTTGAGCGCGGCTGCTTCAGCGGAGACACCTTCGAGCTTGGCGGCGTAAGCGCGAAATCAATATACATGATAATAGACAACAACACGCAGCGCTTTCCCCGCGGAGCGTTCGCGAACAGCCGCGTGAAGCTGGATATTGACGGGCATTTCTGCGGGTATTTCAACGCGGAGCTGCCCAAGCGCCGGAACGGCGTGATAGAGCTCACCGCCTACGACGATATGATAAAGCTCGATACCGAGTTTCCCAAGGAGGTGCAGTTTCCGCAGACGTTTATTTCCGTTTACGCGTACTGCCTGCTTGAGGCGGGAATCGCCGATCATTTCTCGATTAACGGGGATTTTTTCGTGCTGAACGCGCTGTTTAACAATGGCGTTATCTCGCACGAATACACGGATTATATTTACGCGAATTCCTGCCGCAATGTGGTGTCGGGCATGGCGGAATGGAACGGCGGATTTGCCTACATAAACGATGACGGAAAGCTTCAGGTGGACGTCTTTTCAAAGGAGGTCTCGCGGACGTTTTATTCGGGCGAGCTGATGGACTTCGATTACTCCGATGAAACGGTGGTTTTCTCGAAAATAAAGACATCGCAGAAAAACAAGACCTATGAGATGGGCGACGACAGCGGATATACTTTGGTTATAAACAATCAGTATATCAGCTACGGTCTGGACGACGCGGATTTTGAAACGTATCTCGGATTTATTTACGATTACTACAAGGGATTTTCACTAACGCCGATGAGCTTCACGCTCGC
>CAJTMU010000134.1 GCA_910577365.1 uncultured Oscillospiraceae bacterium
ATAATCAAGCCTGCCTTATCCTTGGTGCGCTCGTTAAATTCCTTTGTGAACGCCATGATGTTTACGCCGTGCTGACCCAAAGCAGGACCAACAGGGGGGGCAGGCGTAGCCTTGCCGGCAGGGATCTGCAATTTTATAAATCCTGTAACCTTTTGTGCCATTTTAATCAACCTCCATAAATTTTAAAGAAGAATTATTGTTTCCGGATAGCGGTTATTTCCATTGAGGTTGGAGTAGCTTCTCCGAACATATTGTACACATCCACGACAACAGTGTTGCTGTCCGCGTCTATCTCCTTTACAACGCCCTCGAAGCCTTCAAGAACGCCCTGTCTGATAACAACCTTTTCTCCTATTTCAAAGGAAACCGTCGTTTCCTTTGCACTGTGTTCAAGATTTCTGACCTCTTCTTCACTCAGCGGGGTAGGCTTGCCTTCAGGACCCACAAAGCCTGTAACTCCTCTTGTGCTTCTGCAAAGCTGCCAAGATTCGTCCGTCTTTACCATCTTCACGAAAACATAGCCCGGATAAACCTTTTCCTCCACCTCGACAACCTTTCCGCTGTCTTTGGTAACAGTCTTTTTGGTCGTGGGCACAGCAACATCGGATATCAGGTTCTGAAGATTTCTGTTCTCCACTACCTTCATAATATCCGTAGCAACTTTGTTTTCATATCCCGAATATGTGTGGAGAATATACCACTTTGCTTCTGAGTCAGCCATACTTACCCCCCCTGAATGTCATATGCCGAATATCAATTTATTCAGCAGAGTGAACAGTGAATCAATTCCGAAGATGAAAATACCCGCAAGACCGCATACTATCAGTACGACAACCGTGTTGTGTGTGGTTTCCTTCGGAGTTGGCCATACTACCTTCTTGAACTCGGACCTCGCGTCCTTGAAAAACTTTACTATGGAGCGCTTCGGCTTTTTGTCCTTGGACTTTTTGGCCTTATCGTCCTTTTTTGCTTTGGACTTTACTTCCTTGTCCTCAGCGTTTTCTGAATCAAGAGCGGCTTTTTTGATGTCGTTGTCTTTTGCCATTTTAGCTCCTCCTGATTACTTAGTTTCCTTATGAAGAGTATGCTTCTTGCAGAACCTGCAGTACTTGTTCATCTCAAGTCTGTCGGGGTCATTCTTCTTATTCTTCATGGTGTTGTAGTTGCGCTGTTTGCATTCTGTACACGCCAGAGTGATCTTAACTCTCATTTCGGCACCTCCTAAATATTTATTGCCTCCCTCAGCCGCGGAATTGCGGATTTAACGGGGATAAACCCTTATGCAAATTTGCACAAAAAAATATACCCCATTCGAGGTATTATTATTTTACCATATTTATCACCCATTGTCAAGGGCTTTTTAAATTATTTTTAGATTTTAAAAATTTTTATAACAAATGAAAGAGGTAGGAAGAGCAGTTCAGAGAGTGCTCAGGGGTATTTTTTGTACAATTAATTTTTTAAATGCCTCGAAAAAGTTCAGCTTTATAGCGTTCTTTTCGTCCTTGATACCTTACTGCGCATTTTTAAAATTACTTTGCCGCTTTTTATGCGTTTTTGGAAATATTTGCCATGGCCTACTTAATATGCTTGCCATTATAATTATTGTGGCAATTTAATAAAAAGTGCTTGAAGAGTGTAAAATTTTATTTATATTATATGGCACTTGGACAATTGTTTTGTACTACATATTGCATAAGTTAAGGTGGTTTATTATAATAATTATCATTTAACATACCTTATATAGTATTTTAAGGTCAGCATGGCATTGATTATTGACAATAAATATTATTATAGTTATATTGAGCCACATACGAATTGCAGGGCATTACGAATTGCAGGGCATATAAATAAAGTAATATCTATCCTTAGGAATGACTGCACCGACAAGCTTATAGGCAGACAACGGGTTCATGACTTTTCCAAAATCCCCTGAATAATTTGCCAGTATATGCCTATAATAGGATTATCAAAATTTACCAAGAGGTGTTGAAAATGAACTCATTCAGCGGTATTTCGGGATTTTCAAGAGAAGCGTCTGCGGCGCTGGACACTGCGCTGAACATTGCGGAGTGCATGGGGCATACCTATGTGGGCAGCGAGCATATGCTATGCGGGCTTTGCAAAGAGCCTGCCTATCCATCCGCGGCGCTGCTTTCAAAGCAGAGGATAACCTACCGCGACTTGCTGCTGCGGCTTAAGAGCAGGCTGGGCATAGGCAGAAGCGTAAAGCTGTCTGACGGGGATTTTTCTCCGCGTCTGAGAAAGCTGCTTGGGGGTGCGCGTAATATTTCCGCGGCAAGGGGAGAAGGAAAGGTCACCACCGTGCACCTTTTAATGTCAATACTGACAGACAGGGACTGCACTGCGTTTTCGCTTATTTCGGAATACGGCGCGGGTATTCCCGTCAAGCTATACGCCGAAGCTGCCGCAGGGCGCAGCTCCGATCCCGATCGGTGTTCCGCTGTGAAGCCTGATGTCAGGAGCAGAAAGGACAACGATCTCCCCGCGCTCTCCCGATATGGAACAGAGCTTACGGCCGCCGCGAGAGAGGGTCGGCTCGATCCCGTTATCGGCCGTGAAAACGAGATTGACCGCATGGTTCAGATACTGCTTCGGCGCAGCAAAAACAATCCATGCCTTATCGGAGAGGCGGGTGTTGGCAAGACTGCCGTAGCGGAGGGTCTGGCAAGACGAATTGCGGAGGGAAACGTTCCCGATGAACTTTCAGAAAAGCGCATATTCGCTTTGGACTTGTCGGCGATGCTGGCGGGCGCTAAGTATCGCGGCTACTTTGAGGAGCGCCTTAAAAGCGTTCTGGAGGAGGCGCAAAGCCACAAAGAGATAATACTGTTTATTGACGAGATACACATGATCGTCGGCACAGGAGCGGCGGAGGGCGCTATTGACGCGGCAAGCATACTAAAGCCTCCGCTGGCGCGCGGAAATATCTGCCTTGTAGGCGCCACCACAACTGAGGAATACCGCAAATTCATTGAAAAGGACAGTGCGCTGGAACGCCGCTTCCAGCCCGTAAGGGTGGAGCAGCCCAATGAGGCAGCAGCGCTGGAGATATTGACGGGGCTGAGGGAAAAGCTGGAGCAGCATCACCGCGCGGTGATAACTGATAGTGCGCTTTCGGCGGCGGTGCGGCTGTCACAGCGTTATATTTCTGACAGAAATCTGCCCGACAAGGCGATAGACCTTATAGACGAAGCTGCAGCGCGTGCACGTTCAAGGCAGTACGCGGGGGCGATATCCGGGGGATACGCCGAAAAAAATCGTGTGGGACAGAGTGCTCGGACGCAGACCATTGTTGACGAGGAGGACGTCGCGCTGACAGTATCAGCGGTAACGGGAATACCCGCCGCGCGGCTCACGGAAGATGAGGGGCTGAGGCTTTCGGAGCTTGAGCAGCGGCTTAAGGACAGAGTGATAGGGCAGGACAGGGCGGCTGAGCTTGTCGCAGGAGCAGTACTCCGCGGCAGGGCAGGTCTGAAAGATCCCAACCGACCCGTAGGTTCGTTTCTGTTTCTCGGTCAGACGGGAGTTGGAAAGACCGAAATGTCGCGGGCGCTGGCGGAATGTGTTTTCGGAGACAAAAAGCGGCTTATTCGTTTTGATATGTCGGAATTTATGGAAAAGCATTCTGTATCTAAGCTGATAGGCTCACCTCCGGGATATGTAGGATACGAGGAAGAAGGGCAGCTTATAAAGCGAGTCCGCAACGCTCCCTACTCGGTGGTACTTTTTGACGAGGTGGAGAAGGCTCACCCCGATGTGCTCAACCTTCTGTTACAGATACTGGAGGACGGTTCGCTCACGGGTTCGGACGGCAGAACCGCCGATTTCCGCAGCGCGATAGTTATCATGACGGGAAATATCGGCGCGGAGGAGCTTAACAAGCGCTCACTGGGCTTTGGTGGTAGCAGCGGAGGAGCGGATGGCGTGCTGAGCGCACTAAAGAAGCAATTCCGCCCCGAGCTGCTGAACCGAATAGACAACGTAGTCGTGTTCGAGCGGCTTGGAGCGGCTGAGCTGGAAAAGATATGCGGAATAATGCTTGAAAACCTTGTAAGCAGAACCGCCGCGCGCGGTATAGAGCTTTCGTTCAGCACTGATACCGCCGCGCGGCTGTGCGAGAGCGTGCGCGGGGAGGATATGGGCGCCCGCCCTCTCCGCAGAAAAATTACCTCGGAGATAGAGGATTTGCTGTCGGCAAAAATAATTTCCGGAGATATTCCCGACAAATGCCGCGCGGAGGTGTTTGCGGACAAATCGGGCTTTGATGTGAGAGTTCTGGCGGTGCTGCCTTAAGGCAGCATCTCGCATAGACTGTTCTTATAGTTTTGTAACGCGTTCTATGCTGCCAGCGCGGATGAGCTTTCCGAAAGCTCATCATTCATCATCTCGGTCATGCTTTCGGCAAACACCGCATAACCCTTTGTAGGGTCATTTATAAGAACGTGGGTAACCGCGCCCACCAGCATACCATTCTGTATTATCGGACTTCCGCTCATGCCGCAAACTATTCCGCCCGCTGCGTCTAAAAGCCGATCGTCCGTAATCTTTATCAACATGCCTTTCGGACCGTTAATGTCTAAAAGATTTACACGTTCTATTTTAATGGAATATTCCTGCGGGACGCGTCCGTTTACAGTAGCAAGTATCACCGCATCGCCGCATTCCACCTCCTGTCTGAACGCTACTGGAATAGCTTCCCCATCGACTGGTGAATCCAGATTCCCGAAAACACCCACACGGGTATTGGAATAAATAGTTCCGCCGGAGGAATTTGGCAGCAATACGCCGCACAGCTCACCTGCCGCGCCGCATTCTCCCTTGATAACGTCGTAAATGTCAGCGCCCGTTATTTCGCCCGAATAAAGCGGGACAGGCTCACCTGTCGAAACGTCGCTTACAGCGTGACCCAGACCTCCGAAGCGCCCGCTTTCAGGGTCGTAAAAGGTGAGTGTGCCTATTCCCGCGGCGCTGTCGCGCACCCATGCGCCGATACGCGGCACTCCATTTTCCATTGCCGGGACGCAGCATAGTGAAAG
>CAJTMU010000135.1 GCA_910577365.1 uncultured Oscillospiraceae bacterium
ACACAAACGGGAGAAGCTTCCCTTGCGGAAAGCTCTGTTAGCAGCGAGAGCACCACTGAAAGCCTCGAAACAGGCGACAGCCGCCCTGACAGCAGCGTTGACTTGTCCGACACAGAATACACGCCGATAGACATAAGCGGCTACATCGAATGGAACGGCAAGACTCCGATGGAGGAGGGGAAGAATTATTACATAAGCAAATCCGCGAAGGTATCAAAAAAATTCAGCGTTCCCGAGGGAAGCACTCTTGTGGTATGCAGCGGCGCGGAGCTGCTGATATACAAAGGCAACTCTTTCGGTGTGCGCGGAAAGCTTATTTCCGAGCCGGATTCCAAAATAACTGTTTCCGGAACGCTTACCATTTACGCAGATGCGGGTCTTGAAACCTACGGCACATTTAACACCACAGTAAGCTCCACAGTGCGCGTTCTGAGCGAGTTGGTTGTACGCCACGGCGCAAAGGCTCAGATTTCGGGCGTTATGAATATTTATGCCGATGGTATGTACCTTAATTACGGTCAGACAATACTTACCGCAAATTCCCGAACCGTTATAACCGGTGAAATGCAGACGCCCTCTGATGGACGGCTTATTTGTAAGGGATATCTTGGCATAACAATAAGCGGACGATCCACTCAGGCAGGATATTTCTCCCTTACTGGAGAATTTGTAAACAGCGGCGTTCTTATTTTTGAAAGCTCTGTTAAATTTTATAAATCAAAATCAGCCCGTTTTGCCATTTCCAAGAGCAGCCGTCTGATTGACTATCGTTACGGCACGTCTTACGCTCCAGGTGGTAATCAGGACAATATGGGCGAAACTACCGATGTCGGAGCGAAGGGAATAGACGTTTCCTATGCACAAGGCGCGATAGACTGGACAAAGGTTAAGGCTGCGGGAATTGACTTCGCAATGATACGAGCATCCCGAGGAGAGGTTGACGATCGCCGGCCAATAGCGCAGGATGTCACCTTTGAGTATAATATTACCCAAGCGGCTGCAAACGGTATAAAGGTGGGAGTTTATCATTATCTGTATGCTTCGACTGTTACCGAGGCGAGAAAAGAGGCGCGTTTCTTCCTTAAGACCATTGAGCCGTATAAGATTACATATCCCGTAGTTCTGGACATTGAGGAGCAGTATCAGGCAGATCTGGGCAAAAAGCGCGTTACCAGCATTGTTAAGGCATTTCTTGATGAGATAAGCGCGGCAGGCTATTACGCAATGATTTACTGTAACAAGACTTGGCTTACGGATTACCTTGACATGAGTAAGATATCCGAATATGATGTATGGCTGGCGCAGTGGAATACCGTAACCACCTATGAGGGGGATTTTGGTATTTGGCAGTACAGCAGCAAGGGCGTTGTTTCTGGTATTGACGGGTATGTGGATTTGAATATTTCTTATAAGGATTATTCCACGATAATCAGAAAAGGAAACTACAACAGGTTATGATAGAACACAAAACCGCGACGCATTAAGCGCCGCGGTTTTGTGTTTGTGTATTACAGCGGAATAAATTCCGGCTTTCTGCTGCGGAAAACCGCACGGTATTTAAATCCCACCGCTTTCAGCATCTCCTCAGCCACATCAAAGCAATATGCTATTCTGCTTGAGTTGTGTGCGTCCGAGCCTACGGTGATTATCTCTCCGCCAAGCTCCTTGTAGCGTTTCAGCACATTTGGATGAGGGTGCGCCCAGCCCAGACCGTAATGAATGCCAGCAGTATTTATCTCCAGACCCCTGTCTCGGGAAATAAGCTCCATAAGAATTTGATCTGTTATATCCGCGAAGTCAGCAGGAGAATAGCTTTTGGCATGAGAGTAGCGCACTATGTAGTCGAAATGTCCGAAAACGTCAAAATTATCAAAGGCTCTTACGGCGTCAAGGGCGCTTTCGTAAAAATGATATATTCCCTTGCGGTCGCCGTGAGTATTAAAATATTCGGGATAATACGGATCGATACCGTCCACCTGATGCGCCGAGCCTATTATAAAGTCAAAATCAAATGTTTCAGAATAATCCTTAAGGGTGGTCGAGATGCAGTCTATCAGCCCCAACTCCACACCAAAAAGTATTTCCAGACGTCCAAGGTATATTTCCTTAACGCGAAGCAGCTCTTTGCGGTATGCAGAGGTGTCCAGAAAGAACTCACCGCCGGGGTAATCAAAATCCATATGCTCGGTAAAGCATATCGTTTTCAGACCTTTTTCAAGAGCCGTCTGCGCCATTTGTTCAAGAGGGGCATCGCTGTCGGTGGAAAACGACGTGTGGGTATGGAGATCGGCTGTTATCATAATAATGACCATGCTCCCGCAGGGGAGCAACACTCCTTTCGGGTTTTATGCGGATATATGCTGCAAAATTTCTAACAAAGCCCAGAAAGCTTGCAGCACACGTCGTGTGTGCCTGATGATTTATTTTAAACCTTCTCCCTTATCGGTCTGTGCGCTGGTATCACGCTGCATTTTAAGCCGGTGGTATTCCCGCATATACATTATGAATGACAGCAGCGTGGCAGTGATCATTATGCCGAACATGATTATAGCTGTAAGATTTGACAGTACGGGCGCGCCGATAAGAACAATAACTTGAAAATAGAATATTATTGTTGCCAGTTTTCCGTACCATCTCGCGCCGCCCAGATCCTGCCCCTTTCTCAGGAACATAACACCCATGATAAGCATTAAAATTTCCTTGATAAATATCAGTGCAAACAACGCGGCTATCAGTATCCATATGTCACCGTAGCGGAAAATAAGGCACACCACGACCGCCGCTTGTGTAAGCTTGTCGGCAAAGGGGTCTATAACTTTGCCAAGGTCTGTTATCATATTAAATCTGCGCGCAATAAATCCGTCAGCCATATCTGTCAAGCCCGACAGAATCATAATTGTCGCAGAAAGTATATAGCCGCTTTGCTTATTGAAATGCCTGAAATTCAGCTCAATATTCCCATTTGCCCATAGAAATACTATAACAAATAACGGAATAAGCAGAATTCTTATAACCGTAAGAATATTTGGGAGCTTTGTAATGTCTCGGATATCTATTTTCATATAAACCTCAGCGTTAAAGCCGTTAATTTAAAAAAATTCACGCAGAAAGTCTGCGGAAAATCTCGTTTAAGCTATATATTTGAATCCTTTCCTTCCGTATTGTCGTTCCCTTTGTCGGTATATGCACTTATTCTGGCGGTAAGTGCTTCTATATCAGCTCTTGTCACATTGTGAGTCTCTCTTTCAGCTTTTTTTGTTTTTACCAACTCTGCCTTTTCCGCGGCAGCGTTTTCCCGCAGCCGCATGGCAATGTCTTTAGCTTGGTCATCCGATACGCTTTCGGGTGTGGAAAGTTTTTTTACAGTTTTAGTGTCAGACTCGATTCCGCCTTCGGGAACATTTTTGTCAAGGCGGCGGTTTATGGTGTTAAGTGCACATCCCACTCCCAGAAGTATCCAGAACATGGGTGCAACAGATACTACCGAGTCGTTGAACATTCCCGCTGCAAGATATCCCACAACAGCAAGCATGACCGCCGCGCCGTATATCTGTTCAATACGGTATTCCTTGCGCAGAGCGTAAAGTCTGAAGCTGTCTGCAAGATAAAACAAACAAATACCAAGAAAGGCTATAAGCGCAATAAGACCATTAGAAATAAATATCTGTAAATATAGGTTGTGTGGTTTGTCTACGGTGATATGAAAGCCTTCAGCGTAGGAGTAATATTTCGCCAGAAAATCCTGCTGCGGGAACACATAAGCGAAAGTGTCCGCTCCATAGCCAATAAGGATACAATTTTTGAGCAGAGGTATGGTGCGTGACCAGATATAGCCTCTTGATGAGCCGACAAGTTCCTTGCCCTCGAACCCGAAGTGCTCCGCGTTTACGGGCTCTATTCTGTCGGCAATTTTGTTGTCTACAAGGTGAATATTCTTTCCTCCGAATAGTCCGAATGTGAGAACGGAGCGTATGTTATCGTCAAACCACATATACATTATGTTGCCGTCTGCAAGTGTTTCGGAATCGCTGTACAGCTCGAAATTTATTCTGCTGTAACGCTCGTCAGCACTGGAAATAACCCCGTCATTAGCAGTGGAAACACTAATTTCACCGCCATTTTTGTCAGTAAAGATATATCGGTTGTCTGCTTCACTAAAGTCGATATTCATTTCGTCACCTTGGGTTATTAGCGTAACGCTTCCGTCGTTGTTGTGCAATATTTCCCTTACGGGGAGCGTGTCAAACAAATCAATCTTTTCTTCAGCGGGGGCAATAACCTGAACCATATCTCCCAACAACGTGGAAACTCTTCTGAAAAAAGCCCCTTCGGTGATGAGATTACCTGCTACTACCAGCAGAACCGCAGCGCCCAAAGCACCCAAGGCAATCTTCCAGCGCTTTAGGATAAGACGGAAGAACAGGAAAATTCCCACAATGATTGCCGCAGCAACCGCAACAACGCCGCTTCTTACAGTACTTCCCATAAGCATGAAAAGAGCCATCATATCAAAGATAATATAGAAAATCTTATGAAGGATCTTTTTATCAAAAATAGCCATAGTTGAAAACAGTGGTATAACCAAACCAGTAAAGCTTCCGACATAGTTATAGTTATACAGCGCACCGAGTAAAGAACTGCTTTTAACGCCTGAGTCAATGGAAATGGCGTCCGCATATTTTTTGTCAACGATAAGATTAAAGAACCAGTCCTTAGTTTCAAGGCTGTTCCCCGTAAACTGGAAAATACCTAAAATCGTATTTACTCCCACGCAGAAAAACAGCGCAAAAACCACATAGCGGAAATTCTTTGTGGTTTTAAATGAATACATCGAAAAAAGAAATATCACAAAATAGCAGGCGGTGGTAAAAAAGCCCTCCGCGCGGTCAAACTGTCCCCAAAGCGCTATTTCTCTGTATTCCGAGCAAAGCGCAGAAATAAGCGTTAAAGCGACATAAACTACAGAAAGCCCGACAAAAACCAGCGAGCGCCTTTCAATCCGCCTGAAAAGA
>CAJTMU010000136.1:0-3429 GCA_910577365.1 uncultured Oscillospiraceae bacterium
TTTGATAATGCGCTTGAAAGTTTAAAGCGCGGACGTATATTTATTATATTCCCTGAGGGTACGCGATCCAAGGACGGAGAACTGGGCAGGGCGAAAAGCGGAGTCACGCTGATCGCTGCGCAGGCTAAAGTGCCTGTCGTTCCTGTTTTCATAAAGTATGGAAGAAAGCGTTTTCGCCGGAGATGCATTATCTCGATAGGAGAGAAGATAAACTCGGACGCTTTTAATGTGGACATTACCGATAAGCGGCAGCTTAAGGAGGTAAGTTCAAGGATAATGGACAGTATTGCAGATTTGAAGGAGAAAGCCCCCGATGTGGATTGAAATTGCGGACAAGTCGGGCTTCTGCTTCGGTGTGGAGCGCGCGATAAGACTTGCCGAGGACGCGGCGGAGCGATTCGGCGAGGTATGGACGCTTGGTTCGCTAATACATAATCCTATTGTTACAAAGTCTCTTGAAAAAAAGGGAGTTCATATAGCCGAGGACGTGGAGAACGCGGCGGGAAAACCGCTTGTGATACGCTCACACGGAGTTTCGGCGCAGATCGAGAAAAAGGCGGAGGAACTGTGCGCGGAGATTATTGATGCGACTTGTCCTTTTGTCGCGAAAATTCACAGGATCGTTTCGGAAACTTCGGCTGAAGCGGTTGTGGTTCTCGGTGATAAGACTCACCCCGAGATTATCGGGATAATGGGTCATGCGGCCGGCAGAGTTTATGCCTGCGCGGGCGCGGATGATATAGAGGGGCTTTTTGCAAGAGGGGAGCTTTCGGATAATGAGGACGTTACCCTTGTCGCTCAAACCACCTTCGACCGCGGCAGATTTGAGGAGTATTCCGAAAGGATAGGAAGAAATCACAGCCGCGTTAAGATATATGATACAATATGTCACGCCACCTCGGAGCGCCAGAGAAACGCGGAGGAGCTGGCAAAGAGGGCTGCGCTGATGATAGTAGTCGGAGGACGAAGCAGCTCCAACACAGGCGCGCTTGCGGCTATCTGCGCAAGGCACTGTAAGACGGTATTCACGGAGAGTGCCGCCGACATACCCAAGCAGATACTAAGCGGTCTGCGCTCCGATAGTCTTATCGGAATAACGGCGGGAGCTTCTACGCCCGTCTACACTATTAAGGAGGTTCATGAGAGAATGAACGAGGAAATCAGATCTGTAAATGAAAATGAGGAGGACTTCGCTGCGCTGCTTGAAGCGGATCAGTCTTTTATTAAGTTACGTAACGGAATGAGAGTTAAGGCAACTGTTGTTAGCGTATCTGACAGAGAGGTCGGTGTAGAGGTTGGTGCGAAGCAGACCGGCTACATAGTCCGCGAAGAGCTGACTAATGATCCCGAAGCAGTTGTAGCTAATCTTGTTAAGGTTGGCGACGTTATTGACGCTATCGTTATAAAGGTTGACGATTCTATGGGTACCGCGGCGCTCTCCAAGAAGCGTGTTGATACGGCTCTCAGCCTTGAAAAGATGATGGCTGTAAAGGACGCAAACGAAACAATTGAAGGCGTTGTTTCCAATGTTGTAAAGGGCGGAGTTATCGTATTCTCTGACAACACTCGTATCTTTATTCCCGCATCGCAGACGGGTATTCCCCGCAGCGGCAGCCTTGACGTGCTTCTCAAGCAGACCGTCAAGCTGAAGATAATAGAGGTGAACGACCAGCGCGGCGGTCGCGTGGTAGGCTCTATCAAGCTTGCCAGCAAGGAAGTGCGCGACGCTGAGAGAGCCAAGTTCTGGGAGAACATCGAGGTTGGTCAGAAGTTTGTCGGCGAGGTTCGCTCTATTGAGGACTATGGTGTGTTTGTCGATATCGGGGCGGTTGACGGTCTTGTGCGCACCTCCGAGCTTACATGGAATCGTGTGGGTCACCCCAAGGATATTGTTAAGATAGGTGACAAGATAAACGTTATTGTTAAGTCCTACGATCCCGAGAAGAAGAGAGTATCCCTCTCCGCGAAAGACCCTGACGATAATCCTTGGACAAAGTTTGTCACTGAGTATGGCAAGGGCGACGTTATCAAGGCTACTATCGTAAGCATTACGGAATTCGGCGCGTTCGCGCAGATAATTCCGGGCGTTGACGGTCTTATCCACATTTCTCAGATATCCACCGAGAGAGTGAACAATATCGCTTCGGTATTGTCTGTCGGTCAGGAGGTTGAGGTAAAGATAATCGAGATCGACACCGAGAAGAACAGGGTCTCCCTTTCCATCAAGGCGCTGATGGAGGAAGCAGACTCCGATGACGACTCTGAAAATGAAGAATAATTTTCGGCATTTGAGCGCCGCTGTGAAAACAGCGGCGCTTTTGTATAAATTTAACTAATTTTTTAACAAAGGAGAAGCAATCGTGAAAAAATTTGTTTGTGTTATATTTTTAGCATTGATTTTGATGACGGGTTGTGCGGCAGCCACCAATAATTCCAAGGTTAGCAAGGAAAATTGCGTGACGGTGGAAGATACCGCCGAGGTAAGCTTAGGCACGATTGCGCCCATGCCTTCGTCCGAAGAGTATATGGGTGAAATGGTCGACGTGATAGAATTTTCAAAGGATATGGACAACTATTCCATCAATTTGTCATGCGATGTTTATTTTGTTGAGAAAGTAAACAGCTACAGACTGGACGTGAATGATGATAATGTAACAGTATGTAGCGGTGGAGATGTTGTAAGCTCAATAGTTTTTAATAATCCTTATGTGGGAGGTGCTCCCTTTGCGGGAATAAATGACTATAAGAGAATAACCGCTGAGGTGCTGGAGTTTGAAACGGGGAATTTACTGATAGTCCGCGTTCCTGTTGAAATTGTTGAGGACAAAAATGCGCAGTGTCTTTCGTTTTACTATTTTGACAACAGTTTTGTTAATTATATAGGAAAGCGCATAGGCGGTGGGGACTTCTGGCCATTAATAGACGGTACAATTACCGTTGACGGCAATACCTTTACCGTAAACGAATATGAAGGTTCGGAGCGTAAAAAGCGAATTGTCACCTATTCAGTAGATTTTGAAAATATTCTGATAAAAGAGGTCACGGGATAAGGAAACCCCGCAGTACGGTCAAGCGTGCTGCGGGGTTTTTATATCTTTATTTAATCTGCCATTATCTGACATATCTTATTTGTAAATTCAACAGGATTTTCTATCGCCATGCCCTCGATAAGCAGGGCCTGCGAGTAAAGAATATCGCCATATTCCGCCACTTTATCCTTGTCGGTCTCGTACAAGGCTTTGAGCTTGTTGTATATGGGGTGAGAAGCGTTTATTTCAAGTATTTTCTCCGCTTTCGCGTTCTGCTCGGTGGGCATTGCGGAGAGCACTTTCTCCATCTCAACCGAAAGCATACCCTCGCTTGTGATGCAAACGGGGTGCGATTTCAGACGGTGTGAGAGCCTTACCGCCTTTACCTTACCGGAGAGCT
>CAJTMU010000136.1:3439-4860 GCA_910577365.1 uncultured Oscillospiraceae bacterium
GTCATAAAGTCGAACAGTCCCTTGTTGTCCTCCTCTTCCTTTTTGATCTCCTCTTTCTCGGATTCGGTTTCCAGCCCAAGATCCTCGGAGGATACAGACTTGTACTCCTTGCCCTCATAATCGTGCATCATCTGTATACAGAACTCGTCAACGTGGTCGGTGAAATAGAGTATCTCAAAGCCCTTGTCCTTGACAAGCTCGGTCTGGGGCAATCCCTCTATTCTGGCTACGCTGCTTCCGCTGGCGAAGTAGATGTATTTCTGCTCTTCCTTCATGCGGGAAACGTATTCCTCCAGCGTTACATAGCCGCCGAAGCTGCTCTTGAACATCAGCAGATCCTGAAGCGTTTCCTTTTTAGAGCCAAAGCCCTCATAAATACCGTATTTGATCTGCATTCCAAACGCCTCGAAGAATTTCTCATACTTCTCCCTGTCGTTCTTCTGCAGTTTTTTAAGCTCACTCTTGATGGACTTCTCCAGACTTTTCGCTATGATTTTAAGCTGCCTGTCGTGCTGGAGCATTTCGCGCGAGATGTTCAGCGACAAGTCCTCACTGTCCACAAGCCCCTTTACAAAGCTGAAATAATCGGGCAGCAGGTCGGCGCACTTGTCCATTATCATAACGCCGCTGGAGTAAAGCTGAAGCCCCTTTTCAAAGCTCTTTGAGTAGTAATCGTAAGGCGCCTTTGCGGGAACGTAAAGCAGGGCGCTGTACGTCGCGCTGCCCTCAGTCTTGCTGTGGATATGCAGCAGCGGCTCGTCATAGTCGTAGAATTTATCCTTGTAGAATTGGTTGTATTCCTCGTCGGTAAGCTCTGTCTTGGACTTTTTCCAGATTGGGGTCATGGAGTTAAGCGTTTCGGTGACTATTTCCTTTTCATACTCATTCTCCGTGCCCTCCTTGAGCTTTTCGTGCTCAACATCCATTTTTATTGGGTAGCGGATATAGTCGGAATACTTTCTGACCAGGGATTTTATCTTATAGGGGGTCAAAAACTCGTCGTAGTTCTCCTCTTCGGAGTTGTCCTTTATTTCAAGGATTATCCGGGTGCCGTGGCTGTCCTTGGCGGCTTCCTCGATAGAGTATCCCTCCACGCCCTCGCTCGTCCACATATGCGCGTTATCCTCGCCGTATGCCTTGGAGATAACCGTCACGCGCTTTGCAACCATAAACGCGGAATAGAAGCCCACGCCGAACTGACCAATAATATTAACGTCCTCCGCGCTCTCGTTCTCGTTTTTAAAAGCGAGAGAGCCGCTCTTGGCTATGGTGCCGAGGTTGTTTTCCAGCTCATCCTTGGTCATGCCTATGCCGTTGTCGGAAATAGTCAGCTTGCGCGCTTCCTTGTCGGCTTCTATGGTTATCGCCATATCTGAGCGGGTAATACCCGTGTTCTCGCTCATTGATTTAAAATACAGCTT
>CAJTMU010000137.1 GCA_910577365.1 uncultured Oscillospiraceae bacterium
TGGGTGCTTTCGTAGTGCAGCAGGCGTGTGTCGTCAAACTGCTTCACAAGCCGTCCCGCCGCCAGAATATTTGAGCCTAAGCCGCTTTCGTTTCCAAGCGACCAGAATATTACGCAGGGGCGGTTGACGTCTCTTGTCACAAGCGCTTCGGCGCGGTCGGTTATGGCTTTTTCAAATCTCTTGTCAATGGCAAGCAGAGCTATTCCGCCGTAGCCGCGCGTCCATGCGAAGTCGTTGTATACGTCCACACAGCCGTGGGATTCGAGGTCGGCTTCATCGATAACGTAAAAACCGTATTTGTCGCACAGCTTGTAAAACAGCGGCGAGTTGGGGTAGTGGGAGGTGCGCACCGCGTTGATATTATGCCGCTTCATAAGACGAAGGTCGTTTTCCATCTGTGCGACGGAGGCGTAATAACCCGTGTCGGGATAGCTGTCATGACGGTTTGTACCGCGGAATTTGACCGCTCTGCCGTTTATTTTCATGATGCCGTCCTCAATACGAATATCCCTGAAGCCCACCTGTTCGCCTATAACCTCGCTGTCTGTGGTTATGGTCAGGTTATAGAGATTGGGAAACTCCGCCGACCACAGCAGGGGAGCGTCGACCGATATTTTAAGCGGAACGGATTCCTCGGCTTCTCCGCTGAAAATAATATTTCCCGAAGCGTCGGAAAGCACCGCCGTGCCGCCGCAGCCTTGCAGCGTAAGCTCCAGCTCCGCCGAAGAGTAATCCTGTGAAAGAACGGTTTTCACACGGTAGTCCGCAAGGCGATTTTTAGGTCTGGAAAGCACATAAACGTCGCGGAATATTCCCGAAAGCCTGAATTTATCCTGATCCTCAAGATAAGTGCCGTCGCACCATTTGAGGACGGCGGCGGTGATGATGTTGTCGCCCTCATGGAGATAGGGTGTTATGTCAAATTCCGAGGTGCTGTGGGAAACCTGAGTGTACCCGATGAATTCCCCGTTTATGTAGAGATAGATACAGCTGTCTGCGCCCTCAAATACAAGTATCCTGTCCAGTCCGTCGGGCGTGTAGAGGTAGCTTTTTCCGTAAACACCCACCGGATCGTCGTCTGGAACATAGGGCGGGTCATAGGGGATAGGGTAGCGCACGTTGGTGTAGTGCGGCTTGTCATAACCCTTAAGCTGCCAGTTGGAGGGCACGTCAATAGTCCTTTCCCGGTTAGAGAGCGGGAAATCGTCCTCAAGGTCAATTATGCTGTCGTAATATCCGAAGCTCCATTCTCCGTTAAGAAGCTCCAGCGCCGAGGAGCTTTCTCTGTTCCCGAAAGGATCCTGCCCCTTTGCGAAAGGGATAAAGTAGCAGTGCCTTTTCAGCGTTCCCACATGAAGAACGTCGGGGTTTTCGTGATAGATCATCTTGCTTCTGGCGGAGCCTGCCGCCGCGATTTTTGAAATATCCATAAAATTCCTCCGTATCCGTTGCGCGGCAGCGAATTGTCCGCGCTTTATTGTAATGTTATTATATTATATCTTGACAGGCAAATCAAGAAATGATATTATTATAATATAACGATATGAATATGGGGGGAAAAATTTTGTTTTTCTGCGATTATCCGATAATACGCGGCGAAAGCGAGCTTCCGCTTTATCTGGTAAACATGGGTCAGCACGTCTGTCAGGACCATATTGCGCGGCGCGAGGGATATCCATTATGCCAGATACTTTACTGCACAAGGGGCAGCGGAACGCTGATATCCGAGGGAAAAAAGCAGCAGATTCCGGCGGGTACGGCGGTGTTTCTGCCGCGGGGATATCCACACGAATACTATCCCGACGGAGATGTGTGGGACGTGCATTGGATAGTTCCCGCGGGATGGGCGCTGGACGGCGTACTCGAGCATTTCGGTCTGACCGCTCCCACGGTTATGAGACTCCGCGAGGTAAACAGGCTGGAGCATATTTTTCGGAAAATGCACGACGCAATAATATCCGACAGCCTTTTCGGCAACTATATTGCGGCGGGGTGTTTGTATGATTTTCTTATAGAGTTGTACAGGCAGACCGTTTCAAGGGATAGGTACAGCGAGCCGAGCACCGCGCTGATAAAGGCGGTGGATTATATCAACGTCAATTACGCGCAGCCGATAGGGCTTGAGGATCTGTGCGCAGTTTCGGGGGTATCCAAGCAGCATTTGTGCCTGCTGTTCCGCAGCAAGCTGGGCGCACGGCCTGTGGAGTATATCACCAAGCGACGCTTACAGGCGGCAAAGGAGCTGCTTGTGTCCTCCGACAAGACAGTCGAGGAGATAGCCGAGGAAACAGGCTTTTGTACGGGCAGTTATTTCTGCAAAATGTTCAAGCGCTACGAGGGAATAACCGCGCGGCAGTTCAAGGGCGGCTGACTGGGGAATCTTATGGGCGGACTTGACAAATTACGGGTTGTATATTATAATATGGTAGTAGAAGGGGCGTTTGGGGCTATTGTGCCGAAAGTGACCAGTCGAAGAACGTTCACTCAGAAAAATTTCCGAAAGCCTTCATACAGTAGGTATGCCGTGAAGCAGCAGATTGACCGTATAGAGGATAGCGCCGATTACGTTACGGTTTCGGCAGCGGCTCGGAAATATCAAAATTAAATGCCCATGCAGGATTTTTTTCGCAGAAGCCTGAAACGTTTTGCACCGAGCGGTTTTGCTCAAACGGCAGCGTAATGCTTCAAGCGGCAACAAAAACTTTGCGCAAAACTGTGCGCAGTGAGCTACATAGGGCGGGTTACGGAAAATTTCATAATAAAATAAGGAGCTGAGAGTATGCCGGTAAAAATTGCCGACGGGCTTCCCGCGCAGAGCGTGCTGGAGAACGAGCATATATTTGTTATGACGGAGCACAGAGCGCTTCATCAGGATATAAGACCGCTGCAAATAGGAATATTGAATCTTATGCCGACGAAGATAACGACGGAAACTCAGATATTGAGGTGTCTGTCAAATTCGCCGCTGCAAATTGAAGTGACGCTTTTGCAGACCTCCACATATGTGGGAAAGAATACCCCCGCAGAGCATCTGGGGCAGTTCTACAAAACGTTTGACGACGTTAAGGACACTAACCTTGACGGGCTTATTATAACGGGAGCGCCTGTGGAGCTGCTGGATTACGGCGAGGTGGAATACTGGGACGAGCTGTGCGGGATAATGGAATGGTCGGGCAGCCATGTGCATTCTACTTTTCATATCTGCTGGGCGGCGCAGGCGGCACTGTATTATCATTACGGCATACCCAAATATGTGCTGCCCGAAAAGATGTCGGGTGTGTTCACACACAGAATGCTCACCCCTAAGTCAAGGCTTTTCAGAGGATTTGACAGCGAATTTTGTGCGCCTCATTCCCGCCATACCGAGGTGCGTGCGGAGGATATACTTAAAGTGTCCGATTTGAAGCTTATGGCGCTGTCCGACGAGGCGGGTGTCTACGCAGTGTGCAGCGAGGACAGCAAGCGGTTTTTTATTACAGGTCATTCCGAGTATGACGCGGAAACTCTGGACACTGAGTACCGCAGAGATCTGGCAAAGGGACTTGCTCCCGCGGTTCCGCGGCATTACTACCCCGACGACGATCCTATAAATCCCCCCATAATGAACTGGCGCTCTCATGCCACGCTGCTGTTTACAAACTGGCTTAATTATTTTGTGTACCAGACTACGCCTTTTGATATATCCGAAAAGATAGATTAAACCAGTGTGAGGGTATTGAGAGGATGTTTAATGAAGCATAACGATATATGAGATATTTGAGGATTTTTTGCTACCAAGTGATTTCTATATATTTGTACCAAAATACAATAACGGTTTTTGTGGTTTTATCTGAAAAAATAATATCCTGTTGCAAAAAGTCCGGAAATATGATATACTGTTAATAGAAAAGAACAGCGGAGCGAGCCGTGGTTTCCGTGTACGTCGGGACATCGGAGCGTGCCGCTTAAGATACTATAACCTATGAAAAAGGGGGATAATTATGTCTGAAAACTCTTTTGAGGGAAAGGTAGTTGTACATTCCGTTGTGGAAGTTTCTGTCGCTCCTAATTATACCACAGCTTTCATGTCTTTTACAAAGCCCGAAAACGGCGGACAGGAAATGACATATGAGAAAGCGCTGGCGGCTATAAAGGATAAATTGGTCTCCCATGGGATACTTGAGGATGAGATAAGGGGCGCAATAGACAACAGGCGTTATGACGAGAACATCTGCGTTGCGAGGTGGACTCCGCCGATAGACGGCAGCGACGGAAGAGTGGATTATAAATTCAAAATGGATAATACCAAAGCGCCTGTTATGGACGAACACGGTGTTGTTGATTTCAAAAATCTCGGAATTGTCAATAATATAACAAAAGGTACTACGATAGCGAACATAATTCTCAACACAGATGGTATACCCGGGATGGATATAATGGGAAAGCCCGTTGCACAGAAAAAAGGAGTTCCCGCCAACGTGAGAGCGGGGAAGGGTACTTCTCTGGTAAATGACGGAACGGAGCTTATAGCGGCGCTGGACGGAAACCTGCGTTTCAGCAAGGGT
>CAJTMU010000138.1 GCA_910577365.1 uncultured Oscillospiraceae bacterium
GCTTCGCTCAACTTCACTTCCCATCCCTGACGGAAACCGCGCAGCATTTGCCGTTCGGCAAATGCGCGACTTTTTGAAATTTCATGCGTGGGTGGTACGCACCACGATTTTGAATGCACCTTTTACTGCATAATTTGTTTATGGCTTCAACTGTCAGCTTGATAATTTGTGTTGATTCAGAATGTTTACAAGCTTATCATAGACGCATGTAAGTTTGGCAAAATCCGTTATACTCTTTTTAAACGGAATATGTAAGAACAAACCGCGGGGGAAAACCTTTAGGCACTCGGCATAAATATGATTACAATAGGACGTGCCGCAGTTTTTTGATATATAACAGGCATAACCGCATGACAATATAAAATCCCTTACGGCTTCGCAGTCAATCGCAGTCATCAGCGTTTCTTCCGATGATTTTGCGAAAAGCTCCACAGATACCTTATCCTTTATCGCGGGTTTTTGTCCAGTCATTAGCACGATATCCGGCTCAAAACGTGCTATTTCCCCTTTAAGAAGCTCGACGGAAGCCATCTTGTCGTTTGGAAGAATTACACGGCAGCAGGGAGAGCTTACCGAGCAGACAAGCTCCCGCGCGGGATTATCAATTCCATCGAATCCCGCAAATAATATTTTCTTCATTTTACCCCTTTACTTGGTACCGCCGCAATATCAGCCGTCCGTCGGTGTATCCGCAGAAGATGCCTCTGATGCTCCGGCAGCGGCGGGAGGTATGTGAAACTTTGTTTGCGTATCGTCTTTTTGAGGAAGTGCGGCGGCACTTTCCTTTTTAATATCCGAAGCGGTTAAATTATCGCCGGATTTCACAGGTGGAACGGCTTCAGCATCACCGCCGGCTGCGGCAGCGGGAGAGGGAGAACTTAAACCGGATACGGAGCTGTTATTTGTTTCGGCAGGATTCGCCGGCGCAGGCTTGTCCCCGTTGGATTGCGCGGCGGGAGCAGCGGGATACGAATTGGATTTAACCTCTTTGGGAACATTTGCGTTTGAAACATTTTTTACATCAGGTATAGAGCGGAGGATTTCCGACAGCTTTTCCGCCAGCATTTCCATTTCGGTTTTTGGAGGGGGCGGAGGCGGCGCAGGAGCAGAAGAAACAGGCGCGGAGCTTTGCTGCGGGGCTTCGGCGGATATGGCATGGGAAAGAAGGGTATAATCGCCGCTTGTTATTTTCGCTGGGGAAAAATCCAGAAGATACTGTCTGCACCATGCCGCGAAAAATCCGCAAAGCGCCACGGCTGCCGACAGCAGCATCAGCCCACCGCATAACGTAAACGCGGGAGAACCTCCCAAACCTCCGACAATAAAACAGATGACTGCATAGACAAGGTCAAGGATATAAAGAATTGTTTTTTCTGCGGTGCCTCCGCCAAGCGATATAAACGCCACAATGCATACCGCTGCTGAACCCGCGGTAATTGCCAAAGATCCCCCTGCCCTCATCAGCAGAGCCGCCGCAATGCAACAGACAGCCAGCGCACACTGAATATAAAAACACGCACGTATGACGCGCCGCAGCCCTAACGCTTTTTTACGGCGGGCTTCGACGAAATCCTCTATTATATTACCATGAGTATAAAAATGAATGATGCGCTTTTTTATATTCTCTAACATTCAGTTCACCTTTTAAAAGCAGAAACGCCGACCAGATTTCAGACTGTATATAAAGTGTTGATCTAAGCTGAATTATTTAAATTTGAAATATTTTCGACCCGCCCAAATGCGCAGCACTTATCTTCGCTGTGTTTTGTGCATTCAGGTTCTCGCGAAAAATTTCCTGCGTCAGCATTGCGCTGCAATAACTTTTTCTACAAGTTGCAGATTTTTCATTGGCTCAGACTATTTACAGAATGTTGATCTAAGCAAACTTATTTAAATTTGAAATTTTTTCGACCCGCCTGAGTCAGTAACACTCCGCTTTGCTTCGTGTTACTGACTCAGGCTCTCTAAAAAATTTCCCGAACCAACATTGCGCTGCAATAACTTTTTACACAAACTGCACCAACTGAATTTTTTATCGGCTTTCAGCTTTATCTCCCGCTTCTTCCCTCTTATTTAATTGCTAATATCCGAAAGCCATTCACGCGATTCTGCGTCGCTTGGCATTCTCCAGTCGCCGCGCGGGGAAAGCGTGACCGAACCCACCTTTACTCCGTCGGGCAGGCAGCTGCGTTTGAACTGCTGTGAGAAAAAACGCCGGTAGAAGACTTTGAGCCATTTCAAAATCGTTTCATGATCGTATGCCACAGGCGTTTGTGCGCAGAAAGCGTATTCCGCGAGGCGCAGCACCTTTTGCGGAGGGAAGCCGCGGCGTATGCCGTAATACAAAAAGAAATCATGCAGTTCATAGGGTCCAACCAAGTCCTCGGTTATCTGCGCTATATTCCCGTTTTCGTCCGCGGGCAGAAGCTCCGGGCTGACGGGGGTGTTGAAAATCGAGATAAGCACTTCGCGCAGCAGATTATCACTTGAAGTTATGGCATAATAATACACGATATGCCGCACAAGAGTTTTGGGAACGGAGGAGTTTACGCCGTACATACTCATATGATCGCCGTTATAAGTTGCCCAGCCCAGAGCAAGCTCGGACAAATCGCCCGTTCCCACAACAAGTCCGCCTTCGGCGTTGGCTATATCCATAATCACTTTGGTACGCTCACGCGCCTGCGCGTTTTCATATACAACGTCGTGGTTACTCTCGTCATGATCAATATCGGCAAAATGCTGTCTTACGGATGCGGAAATGTCTATCACACGAAGAGATGTTCCCAAAAGCTCACAAAGGCGCTCGGCGTTGCTTCGGGTATGCTCAGTCGTGCCGAAACATGGCATCGTTACAGTGACGATATCGCTCATGGGACGGTTCAGCAGCTTCATTGTTTCAACGCAAACCAGAAGCGCTAGAGTGGAATCAAGTCCCCCCGAAATGCCCACGACAAGCGTTTTGCAGTTCGTGTGCTCCACCCGCTTAGCCAGACCGTGCGCCTGCATGGACAATATGCGGTGGCAGCGCTTATGCTTTTCCGCGTCGGTATCCGGCACGAACGGCGCGGGATCGACAAAGCGTGTGAGAGGGGTTTCGGAAAGCTTCAGTTCAAATGGTATCCTCAATGCCTCATGTGGGGAATCAGCAGCAAAGGATGTGTTTTTGCGGCGCTCGAACGCAAGGAACTGAACATCTGTTTCGGTAACGGTAAGCTCATTTTTGAACAGCTTGCTTTCGGCGAGTATTACACCGTTTTCCGCTATAATGTTATGACCGCTGAATACCATATCCTGAGTGCTTTCGCCGTCGCCTGCGCCCGCGTAAACATAAGCGCAAAGCAGCCTCGCAGACTGCCCCGATACAAGAGAACGTCGGTAGCTGTCCTTGCCAATGGTTTCGTTGCTGGCTGAGGGGTTTCCTATGATTGTCGCTCCGCTCAGCGCAAGCGCGGTCGAGGGTGGATTCGCCGCCCACAAGTCCTCGCATATCTCAACGCCGAATGTCAGTTCGGGAAGCTCTTTGCACTCAAATAACAGGTCCAAGCCAAAAGGCACGCTTTTTCCGAAAAGCTCAGCTTCGCAGCGCTGAGCGGGTGCGGGCGTAAAATGGCGCATTTCATAGAACTCGTTATAATTGGGAAGATGTTTTTTGGGAACTATTCCCAAAACCTTTCCGCTCTTTATCACAACTGCACAATTATAAAGTTTTCCGCGCACGGTCAGCGGGCAGCCTACCGTCGTAAGCATATCAAAACCGGCAGAAAATTCCACAATCTTATTCAGTGCTTCCAAAGCGCTTTCAAGAAGCGTACTCTGAAAAAACAGATCCTGACAGCCGTAACCGGTTATGCATAGCTCGGGCAAAACCAATATCTTCACGCCGCGCTCCGCAGCCTCTTTCATAACACCGATCACCGCGTTTTTATTGTAACCGCAATCGGCTATCTTTATTTTCGGCGTTCCCGCCGCTACTTTTACAAATCCGTCAAACATAAAACGTAGCTCCTTAATTCAAAAGCACAAAATTTCGCACCCTCAATTATTCACATACTTATTTTTTATTATATACTATTTTAACGAAAAATTCAAGCCCTATACGGGATTTTTTGGAAATAATTTTCCTTTGCCGCGTTTTATCTCAGACAACCAAAAAAATCTCCTTAACCCCCTTGACAAACTTGTCTAAAATATGTATAATATTATTGTTGTCATTTCTACTCGCAGACGTATCGAAGTGGTCATAACGAGAACGACTCGAAATCGTTTGTACTGTGAAAAGTACCGTGGGTTCGAATCCCACCGTCTGCGCCAATGCGGGTTTGACCGCAATATACAAAGCTGCATAAGATAATCTTGCAGCTTTGTTTTTTACTTTTATACTGTAAATA
>CAJTMU010000139.1 GCA_910577365.1 uncultured Oscillospiraceae bacterium
TACAACTTTTTGTAAAAATGCACGGATTAGCTTATTGTAACTATCTTGGCAAATGAGATTATATTAGGCTTTGTTTTATTGGGACATAAAGGAAAAAACTCATTCGCTGTTGTATTTTGATATAGTTGACCTTGATGAGGGAATTTCTGAGGATCTGAAAAAAGAAATCGAAAGAGATGGGGTTACATTATATGAAAAAATTTGACAACTTCAACAACTGCATGAATGTGCTTAAAAAAGCCGACTTTGAATTTGCATATGAAAATGAGATCTACAGAACAGGTGTTATAGGACAGTTTAATCTGACATTTGAACTTGCATGGAAAGCGCTGCAGGAAGTACTGAGGCTTCACGGAGCGGAAAGCGCGGAAACAGGCTCTCCCAGAGAAATACTGCAGCTTGGTTATAAGCTCGGATTTTTGGAGGATTCTGCTGTATGGCTCACAATGCTGAAAAAACGTAACCTTTCCGTTCATATATACGATGAAGACGAGATAGATGAAATGCTCCTTCTTATCCGTGACAGCTTTATTCCTGCTTTTGCCGCCTTGCTTGACACACTAAAAAAGAAACTTGATGAGGTGGGAGAAGATTAAGCTTGTTATTTTTCACGTTTTCCCCATTCGTTTATCAAGCAAAAAATCCCCTTGAAAATCATACATTTTCAAGGGGATTTTCATTCGCAAACCTGTTTTAACCTATATTCAGCGGTTGCGTTTTGCGCATGTTATTTCCTATCTTCATCGTATTCCTTTGGCATATCAGCGTGAAAGTTTTCATCACAAGTCCCCGCAGTAATCGTAGCCAAGCAGCTCATAAATACTTTCGTAGAAGTCCCTAGGATAATAAAGAATTTCTTCGATTGTTGCCGGATTATAACTGTAGTCAAGCAGCATATCAATATACTCCTCCAGCACTCCCATGCTTATTGCAAAGGCTTTCAGCTCGGATATTTCGGAGTTTTCCTGCTTTTCTTCCATGTCCTCTTTACACCAATAGCGATGTGACAGCAAGCAGCTGTAATCTTGGGTCTTCAAATTGGTTGTGTCGAATTGGGTGCAGGTTAGCGCCCCCTTATTGTCAATTCTAATTACATCACCGCAGGTCGCGAGGATATCGGTATGCGGCAGCGCCAACAATCCGAGCTTTATAAACGCTCTGTCAAGTATCTCCTTTGTGCTGGCATACACATAAAATCCGTAGTTTTCATAATTATAAAGCACCAGCGGATTATCTCCCTTAACGAAGTACATATTATTTCTGTCATCAAGTATCGTAAACACAAAAGAACCTAAGACCTTTTCCGCCATTGCAGCAATGGTTTTAGTGCTGAGGGTTTTTGAGTTCTCCAAAAGCTGCATTGCTATGTAACTATTGGTTTCAATCGGAGTTTTGGACAGGTTCATTTCGGTTCGAAGCTTGAAGTCGTTTTGCAAAACGCCATTATGAGCAAGCGCAAACTCCGTACCGCCAACTTTACCCGGGAATGGGTGGTTATTTCGGTTATCAGATTTGTTGCCCTGCGTCGCCATTCGGGTGTGACCCATTATTATATTGGTGTCATCTTTCAGGTGAAAACGGAGCTTGTGAGCAGCAAGTGGGCGCTTGTATATTGTCAAGTGATCTTTTGTGTTGAACGCAAATCCGGTAGCGCCAGTGCCGCGGATCTCGCACTCCCTTGAAAGCACTTTGAGCAGCTTTTCGCGTTGCTTTGTTGTAAAAGCACAATTGTAATCGATAATTCCAAATACTGCACACATTTTAATCGTCCTCCTTTTCGTCGATCGGTGTGTTTACATAGAGCCTGCGCTCCTTCAGATAGGTTATCAGTTCGGGTGTAGTAATATCATCCAGGCAGCTTACAAAGTCGCTCCAGCTGATACTTGTCATCTCCTTGTCAGTCACCATGTTCGCCATCTCACAGATTTTATCTACAAGTTCAAGCGTTGCGATAAGCGTGTTGTATTTCAGCGTTCCGCGGAACATTCGGAACTCTACCGTATTCCAGTTGGTGATATTAACGCAGGTGTAGCGTCCGTTGCTGCCTTTCTTGGCGTCCTCCAGAATTTCCTTAGGGTTGCTTTTATAACCGTATCTCGCCACCCATCGGTTCATCTGGTATTTGGTTCGGCGGGAAAATTTAAGCAGCTCCAGCCAATGGTGCTCCACAAAATAGAGTACCCGCGAAATGCACTCATCTTGTGCTTCGCGGGTATTTCCAAAGGTTGTTCTGTTGACGTGGATATGTAATCCACAGGTACTTGTTTTGTGGCTGCGGTAGTCTAATTGGACGGCTCTGTGCATTACCTCTTCCCAGGGCATTTTTGCTTTGTGATAGTTGAGCGACATGGGGTGGGTTATTATCTCCATGCCGTTGCTTAGGCTGCCATCGGATTTTATGTAGATGCGTTCCTCAGAGCGATTACCTATCCGAAGTAACTCGTCTGCGTTATCGCTGTCCTTGCCACCATCATCTATTTCAAGCTCCACGCCGAAGTAGCGGTTACTGTCGCCGTAAAATATGGGTTCGGGCTTGTAATTGTAATCGTGGATCGAGTGGCTGCGGTGCGCGTCAATGCAGCTGTCGCAGTAGGGGATATCGTCGTAATCGTCGATACAATTTGCGTAATCGCGATGGATTATCCTGCCGCAATCCTCACAAGTAGTATAGTAATTGTCATAGCAGCTCCCGCAGAGCGGTACGCTGTCCGAACCGGAATTATCATCGCTCCATATTCGACAGCCGCAGTGCTCGCATTCGACGGTTTCCTCAAAATAGCAAGTGTTGCATAGGAGCTCACCTCCAAATGCGTAGCTGTTATTCTCATCAGTTTCCTCGCCGCATCAGGTGCAGACCAAGCGGCGCAGTTCGATTTCGTTATTTTTCATCTTGACCTCCTCAATATTCTTCCGCAAGCAGCATAGTGGAATACGTTCCGTCATCGATCACAAAGATTTTCGCGGTTACTATTTCATCAACTTTGATCTCATAATCTTTACGGTATTCGGGGATCTCTTGATGGTGCTCAATTACCTGCAAGCCGCTCCTCTCCGACAGCTTGAATACCTGAAATCCGTCCTTGGGCTCGGACATGGTGTCGAGGATATTCCACAAAAAAATCTGTGTGAACATTGGAATTTCCTCAATTATGCCCCTGGTTGCGTAGCGTTGGTTGTTGAACATGTTTGTCCTCGTTTGATTTTGAGCGCAAAAAGTCCCCTGCTTTTAATATCTTTCTGTCATGCTTGTCAAGAACACCTTTACCCTGCCTGTCGAGCGCCCGCTCGTATTTCTCCACCTGATCCCACGACGCGTTTGCGCAGCCGTCATAGCTGCTCTCGGGATCAATACATCTGACCGAAGAATCCATTACAAATCCGTAGATCGAAAACGGAATTTTCTCTCCACCCGCCGCAAACAGATAATACCAGTCGGAAAGATCGGAGCGCCGCAGAAATCCCTCATCGCAAAGCTCCCTGTCCACTTTGGGAAAGCACTCCATCATATCCAAATACAGCTGACAACAGTACGCGCGGCGTTTATGCTTTTCGTTTACGGTATCCTCGTCGGATTCCTTGTCACAATCGTGTTTAGCCGAAAGATATTCAGTGCGTTTGAAAATGTTTCTGATATTCGGGATATAATCCTCTTTTGTAAGCATTTTCTTCCTCTGAATTACAAAAGACTGAAAATATATTAGCGGCTCAACAGGCTTCATAAACGGGTTTACCTCAATTAGCCCCGCGATATTCCGCAGGTTTTCCCGCAGGATATCCGGCTCTTTAAGAGAGCCTGCGTATCCCTCCTTGCAAAGCATATTGAATACTCCCGCAAAAGGCTTATCGTCCTTGATATCACCCATCTTGTTGTAGGAACTTTCCGCCTGTTCCGCAATATCGCGCCACTTACCCGTATTTTTCTTTCTCATTTTCAGCTCACAGATATAGTTATAAAGATGTTCAGTTCTACATATCCAGCGAGCTATAATGTCATCATCTTCAAACTCGTCAAAATGCTCCTCGGGATTGTAACCGGAGATAAGTCTCATCAACAACGCGAGCCTTTCCTCGGTAAGATTTTCCCTTCAAAGTGGCACAAGCTTTATCCATATAGGAGCCAATCGGGCCTCCGTTATTCCGCAGACCTCGAGCAGTCTTCTGAATTCCTTCTCGTCCGCATCCGCTTTTTCAAGAGCCTCTTCCCGCGTCAGTCCGCGCTCGGTGAGCATTTCCTCTGACGACAGGTCATAGCCGATATATTCCATCGCGGCAAAGGGCATATCCGTCGGATCACCATTATCCAGCCAATCCGCGACCTCCTGCGGAATATCGTTAGCCTTTTTTTGTACATTTTTTTACATTCCTTTCACTG
>CAJTMU010000140.1 GCA_910577365.1 uncultured Oscillospiraceae bacterium
AAAGTGAGATTGCCGCCGAACTTACCCCCGTTAAACGGGTAATATCTCTGCCTGTCGTCAAACCTTTTACTGTTGGACCGCACGGCGGGCAACCCGTAAAACATAGCCCTGATAAACGCCGCAAGCGTGGTCTTGCCCGCGCCGTTTTTTCCGACAAAGCCGTATATTGATCCCTTGGGAACATTCATGGAAAGCCCGTTAAGCGCCTTAAAATGTTTGTAGCTTTTGCACAGATTTGTTGCTTTTAAAACATATTCCATTTTCCTTACCTCCATTATTTAGTGATGTTATTTTATATTATTCAAGTTAAGAAAGCGGTAAAGAAAAGGGTAAAGATTGGGTAAACAATTATTTCCTGCGGTTTGAATAGTATTTTCAAATCCGCTCAAAGGCAAATTTACAAATATCCTCCGTTACAACGTTTCTTAAAGACATAAAATTGCTTTTATTCGCACTCCCGAGCTTCCGCGCGCATTTTAAATCCTATTCCCCACACAGCTTCAATGTAGTCCTTTCCGCTGATATCGCGGAGCTTCCTGCGCAGATTGCTGATATGTATTTTAAGGGAACTTTCCGTACAATCAGGGGTATCCTCGCTTATTCTGTCCAGCATAAGTGATTTTGTTATCACCTGCGTAGGATTCATCATAAGCAGCTTCAGAATAGCAAATTCCGTTCTGGTAAGCCTTGCTTCCCTGTCGCAAAGGGTCACGGTGTGCATATTAAGATCAAGTGTTATAAGGTCGTATCGCAGCTCGCTCGATAACTCCGGCGCAGTTCTCAGCTGCACCGCTATACGCGCCAGCAGTTCTTTTGTATCAAAGGGCTTTGTTACATAATCCGCCGCGCCGCCCAGCAGCATATTTACCTTATTGTCAACATCAAATTTTGCGCTCACTACAATAACGGGTATACCCTTAATTTTCGGAAGCACCTCTTCGCCGGAAAGCCCAGGCAGCATGAGATCCAGCAGCACCAGATCGGGCGTTTTTTGTGACAGTACCAAAAGCGCTTCTGTTCCTGAATAGGCTCTGATAACAGCGTAACCCTCTCTTTGAAGCGTTTCCTCAAGCATATTTCCAATGTGAATATCGTCATCGATTATAAGTATCTGTTTCAAAGCAGTTCCTGCCTTTCATTCATGTTTTTTTCAATTATACAACAATATTGCGGTTAAGTCAAGAGATAAAATTGGGATAAACGTCGACCAGAAGTAAGTATGCTTTCTGAATGTGTGCAAACAATATGTGCGTGAAAAAGCAGGACAGGCGCTTATACATAAAACAGCCGCGGCAGTCGTAAAACCGACTGCCGCGGAAAATTATTTTATAACTGAGACGGAAAAAACCATTTCTCCGCTGCCGTCCGCTCCCGCGCGTATACCGTGACCAAAACCGATATAATATATGCCTTGAGGAACGATGTAGGATATTTCTCCTTTGATACGCGGTATGCCGTTCATTCCGCAGAAGCGTACACCGTAGGAAATATCCTCATGAACCCAGCTGTCATCACTTAGTCTGTCAGGCATTACCACAGCTCCTTTTGAGTCCCTAACCGAGATATCAAGCGACGTTTCCGTCGCATCAAAGCGGATTTTAAGCCTGAGAACGCCTCTCGCGCCATCACAGTATTTTGCGGAGAGCTTACAGTCCCAGCGGCTTTGCGGGGTAAATTCCATACTATATTCCGCTCCGTTTTCTATCCTGAATGTTTCCTCGGAAATTTCTGTCATGCCAAACTACCCCCAAAAATCAATCTAAAAGCGGATTTTTCTCCGTTTTTCCTATTATAACACAAATATTTTCTATTGTCAAGTCATATTTATGGCTTATAATGGATTTATTTTAATGCATAATACTGTTACCATATATTAAGAGGTGATTGTGATGTATGTTGATTATAAAGATCTTGGCAAAAGGATAGCTAAGCGGCGCAGAGAGCTTGGTCTGAAACAGTATCAGGTAAGCGAACGGGCTGGGCTTTCGGATAAATATATTTCCTGCATTGAAACAGCTAAATCCATACCAAGCATTGATGTGCTTGTAAGAATCTGCGACGCGCTGGAAACCACGCCGGATATGCTGCTTCTCGGAGCAGTAAGCAATACTGACGGCGAGAGCTACGAGCGGCAGCTTGTAGGAAAGCTCCAGCGTCTGAACAGCGCCGCGCGGCAGCTCGCAATAGAAATGCTGGACAGATTTGTTCAGTATGAGCAGGACAAAAAGTAGAAAAGCGGCGGTTGTTTAGTCCGCCGTTTTAAGTTTGTATAAAAAGTTATTGCAGCGCAATATTAACATATAAAATTTTAAAAAGAGCGCATTTGCTGCATTTTTATTTTGGGACGCCAAGATAATAAGTTCGTTTGCTAAATTGGTGAAATGATATTGACAAAATCATTCTATAATCTGGCGGTTTACAGCGGTTTTCGTTGTAGATAGCCGCTCGGTCTTTAATGGAAAGACGTTGACTTTGAAAATAATGTTATCAATGCCCGATGAACATTGTGCTGTACTCCAGATCACAGCTTATACACCGATACAAGCTGTTTGCGGGAAACGGATATGTGATGTCGTTACCAAATAGGTTTTTTCTGCCCTCACCAAAGTAACAATTCATTGCTGTCAAGGCGGAAAGTGATACGCTAAATTTTTTTAACGCTTCTCAATATTATACAGATTTTCCTCATTTCAAATTGTATATTAGTGTGTATGGATTCCGACAGGTGATTTACAATTATATGATAGCTTTTTGTTAAGGTGTTATATAAAACACCATACAATGTCCAAACATCATTAATTGAACATTGTATGGTGAATAAATGTAAAAAATTAATTTTTCAACAATCTAATATAGTGATTAGCCTCACGCAGCACATGATCGGCAAGAAGCGGCAAAATTATCGAGCGTATCTCGCATTGCTCTATTCCGCGAACACCCGCCGTTTTGAAATCCCTTAATTTTTGCGTTAATTCAAGAGAAGCAGACTTCATTGTGTTATTTTGTGCGTCGCGGCATTTATTCAACAGCTCGCAGTAATCATCGGCAAACTTATCCGCAGAATCAAACAGTTCATTTTCCGACGGGTCAAGCAGCCCGCGTATAAACATCGCGTGCTCCATCATTATTCTATTCCAGAAGCACTCGACCTCTTTCATTGAACGGCTGTCCAAAAAGCCGTCCTTCTCAAGGCATTCCACATAGTCCATATACAACTTTGCCTCTCTGATTATGTGTTCAATCAAAAGCGGGTAGTTTGCCGTAAACATTTCTCCGCACAAAACCCTTTTGAGAATCGTTTCCTTAAAGGAGATTAGACCGTCCAACAGCTTAAGCGCCGTTTGATTAAGCTGCTGCACTTTGCTGCGCCTTTCGGGATTGTCGCCGCATTTGCCGCAGCCGCTTTTCAGATGCAGTTCCTTTTCTGTTATTTCTTTATTAATTGATATTCCCGTCAAGCATTCGGTCTGTTTTTCGGCGAGAGCCGTAAATTGCGTAACCAGCTCCTGCGAACACAGTAACTGCTGATTTATTATACCATTTCCGAGCCTTACAGCTTCACACAGCAGCTTATCAAATTCGTCTTTGAAATATTCCGCCTTTTCGGAAAATTCCGGATTTGCGGGGGTAAATCCTGCTTTAAGAAAAAAGGAATGCTCCTTCATTATCCGCCCGAAAAACATATGAAGCTCTAAGGACTTTTCAACATAATTATTTGTGTTCATAATCGTACCCTCCGTTATAAAAAATCTTTACTTTAAATATAATATGCGTATTGCGAAACTTGTGTTCACACATGTTCTACTGAACAAAAACCCCGTCTATAAAAAATCACAGGATATAAAACATCAACGGGGTTCGGTTTTTATAGTTCCGGACAAATCCAAACGTTTTTATTTCTTGTCTTTAATCTTTTTCCGCCATTTCTTTACACGGCGGCAGCGGACGGTCATTAAGCGGAATAAGCGCATCGATGAGAGTTCCATCGGGATAAATCCCCGTCCTTTAAGCGGTCAAATATACGCCACAGTGTCCACATTCCCTCATGAAAATGGGGATACAGATTACAATGAAATATTGC
>CAJTMU010000141.1 GCA_910577365.1 uncultured Oscillospiraceae bacterium
GCCGGGTGAGCGGTCGGCTCTCGCGTCCTCGTCGCGGAAACAGGGGGCTATCTGGAAATACTTGTCAAACCCCGATACCATATATATCTGCTTGAATATCTGCGGAGCCTGCGGCAGAGCGTAGAACTTTCCGTGGTGCTTGCGGCTGGGTATAAGATAGTCGCGCGCGCCTTCGGGAGACGAGGTGGAAAGTATAGGGGTCTGAAGCTCCAGAAAACCCATCTCGCTCATTTTGCCGCGCAGGAAAGAAATTATCTGCGAACGCAGAACAATATTGTCATGAACCTTTTTGTTTCTAAGGTCAAGATAGCGGTATTTAAGGCGCAGATCTTCTTTGGTCTCCTTGGAAAGTGCTATTTCAAACGGCAGATTTTCCGTTACCTTTCCGAGGATACGAACCTCCTCCGCTTCTATCTCGACGGTTCCCGTTTCTATCTTGTCGTTAAAGGTGCTCTCATCTCTCTTGATTACCGTGCCAGAGATGGAAACAGCGCATTCCTTGTGGATACCCTCAAGAAGCGATTCATTGTGGAACACCACCTGCACCACGCCGTAGTGGTCGCGCAGATCGATAAACATAATTCCGCCATGGTCGCGGATATTCTCCACCCAGCCCGCCGCGCGGACCTTTTTACCGATGCAAGCCTCTGTTACCGCATTGCAGTATTGAGTGCGGTATTCATTTTCCAAAAACATTTATTCATGTCCTTTCGTTGATATCAACATTATTATAACACTAAACTGCTTGTCTGTCAAGCAAAATTTTCCACTAAAGAGTATTTGCATGCTCCAAAAAGAGCAATTTGCAAAACAAAGTTTTTGATAATGAGGAAAAAATTCGCCGATATACCTATGTACTTAAAGAAATTTTAATGAAATCAGGAAAGGCTGCACTCGTTCGGAAATTATGCCGCAGACTTATGTTTAATCGGGTTAAAAAACGTTCGTTGAGTATTTTTCCCATTTCAGCCCCATATATCCTTTAAATGCCCGCCGCAGCGCATTGAAAACGCCTCAGAGTGGTTTACTATTATATGGTCTACCAGATTTATCCCAACATCGGAAAGAAAGTTAGCAATCCGCCTTGTTGCGGCAATGTCGTTGGCAGAGGGCAAAGCCGCTCCATTGGGGTGATTGTGGGTTAGTACGATGTTTGAGCAGTCTGATTTTATTACTTGAACCATAAGCGTATGCATATCGAAATCCACCGAATCCTCATGACCTATTGACAGCCTTTTACTGCCCTTAAGCGCGAAGTGCTTGTTGAGAAATATTACCCATGTGTTTTCCAGCTCCTCAAATCGCAGCATATTGTAGCAGTATTCCTTTAAATCCTCCGAGTTTGCCAGATTTACGTCGGGAGTTCTGGATGCGCTGAGCCTTACAAACAAATCGCCCACAAAATTGATATATGTCGCGGCTGTCTCGCCAATGCCCTCCACTTCGCAGAGAGCCTCAACGCTTGCATTCAGCACGCCCTCTATCGAGTAAAACCGCTCCAGCAGACTGTGACCCAATTCGTTAGTGTCTCTGCGCGAGAAAGCCATATATAAAAGAATTTCAAGGACTTCATGGTCGTCAAAGCAGTCAATACCCTGCATAAGGTACTTCTTTAACATTCTTTGCCGATGTCCTTTATGGACATTTTCGTTTTCCGCCATTCTCTCACCGTCCGATTTTATACGATAATGAAACGCGGGTGAGCCAACCCTCCCGCGTTATTTACGGCATTTACTATGCCGACCGCGCTGTGATTCGCTGACAAAAAATGTTTCGTGAAAAATCGGGAAAGACCTTAACGACCTTTCCCGAAGTTGAAACCGCGCTGACGCGGTGGCGGAGAAGAAGGGATTCGAACCCTTGTGGGGTTTCCCCCAAACGGTTTTCAAGACCGCCTCGTTATGACCACTTCGATACTTCTCCAAATAATCAATTACAACGCTTATATTATATCACTTTATGCACGATTAGTCAAGGGCTTTTTCAAAATTTTTTATGCGCAATAATCATATTTAATGCTGCTTTCCCATTTTTAAAAGATGTTTTCATACATTTTTTTGATACAATAATATTTCACAGCTTTTGAAAATCGGGAAAGAACCCAACGGTCTTTCCCGAAATTGATACCGCGCAAGCGCGGTGGTACGCCCGATGCGATTCGAACGCACGACACATAGCGTCGGAGGCTATTGCTCTATCCAGCTGAGCTACGGGCGCATATTACTTTGATATTATATCATATTTTTTTCCGGATTTCAAGAGATTTTGAAAAATTTTTCAAAATCTCGGAAAAAATACTGTCCAATGTCAGCTTTCGGGCGAATAAGCTGTATTATACAATAGTAGCTGCACTCTCCGAAGAAAGCCGCAAAAATAATCTCAAAAATTTTGTCAGATTTCGGTGCAATGAGTTGTATTGGTTTACAAGAGGGAAATTTCCCCGGAAAGGTTGGGACAAACTTGATTTGGGTAACACAGGAGGATATATGCAGGCTGTTTGACGATTACGCCGACATGGTGTACAGAATATCGCTGAATATTCTCCGCAACCGCGAGGAAGCTCAGGACGTTGTGATGGATGTGTTCACCGCGCTTTTGAGCCGCGCGGCGTTCGACAGCGAGGAGCACGTTAAGGCGTGGCTTATCCGCACGGCGGAAAATAAGTCCATTAACGTGATAAAATCGAGCAGGCTGCGGAAAAACGTCTCCATGGAGGAGGTGCTGGAGGGCACGCTGTTCGTGCCCTTCAACGAAAGCGAGTCGGAGGTAATGGAAATGGTGATGAAACTGCCCGACAAACTGAAAACAACGGTTTATATGTTCTACTATGAGGACATGAGCGCCGCGCGTATAGCGGAGATACTCGGGATATCCGAGAACACCGTGTATAAACGGCTGGAGCGCGGGCGCGGTATACTTAAGCTTAATATGGAGGGGGACGCGATATGAATAAATATGAATTTAAGTCGGCATACGACAAAATAACTCTCTCCGATGACTTCAAAACAGAGGCGAGAGAGAAGCTTCGCGCTATGGCGGGCGGAGACAGGAGCGCGCTTCCGCTTTCCGACGATTACGGCGAAAGAGCGGTGGTGATAAAAGCTCCCGAGCGAAGGAAAAGCCCCGCAAAAGCGGTCATAGGCATAGCTTCGGCGGCTGCCGTGCTGGCGGCGTGCGTTCTGGGCGGGAGATATCTGTTGAAGCGCAGTCCCGACATTACAGGTCCGAACAATGCCGCGGAAAGGCAGTGGCTTGATTACGGCACGGCTTTGGAAATAAGCCGGAGCGATTCGGAGAAGCCGTACACAAGGGAATTTGCGGAGGAACTGAGCGACGAGGCAAGGGAAAACGGCTGTTCTTTTGAGAATATCACCGCTTACCCCTGCGGAAATGATTATTTTGCCGTCAAGAAATACACCGTCGACTATGCATCTTCTGACTTGTGCTATTACGAGATATATCTGATAAGCGGCGCTGAAACGGAGCTGCTTGCGGACTACAAGAGCTTAAGCTACAAAACGCTTATTGGTGATGGGGAATATCTTTACTATACAAATGACGGATATCTCAGCAGAATATCCCGAAACGGCATCGTTGAGAATATTACTGAATTTAAGGAGAACGATCCCGAAAATCCCAATGAGCAGATGGAGCTTTGTCTGCCTCATATCGGTGATGACATGATAGGAGCTTCGGCTTCGGGCAGCGGGGATATCCTTACGGTCTATAACATTCGTTATGCCAACACTGAAAATACTATTTACACATATGATTATACTGTGAACGCAGTTACCCTTGAAGTAAACGGCAGCTGCGTTAAACCGGAGATAAACAGGTCTATGCCCAATCCCTTTGCCGATACCGACACGGACGAATACAGCCCGTTCTATCAGCCGTTTGAGCGTTATTTCGCGGAAATTCCCGCTTCGCTGATGTTCAACAATTCAACTGCACCGTATGAAGAGTATCTGGGTGGCTTTGACGTTATAAATAACCCCTCGGACAACATAATGGGATATCCTAACATTTACTCCTATGTAAGATACTTTAACCTTAC
>CAJTMU010000142.1 GCA_910577365.1 uncultured Oscillospiraceae bacterium
CAGCGCGTTTGTACTAAAAACGACACGCATATAGATACAACAACGCTGCCTGTTCTGACAGATACTTCCGTGTGGACAAAGGTTGATGATAAGCACGTTGAACCCACAGAGGAAACAGACGGCAGGGACGTATATACAAGCGAGTATGGTGAAGTTACGGTCGTTCTGACTTCACTCGGACATACCCACGAATGGGGCGGGTGGACAATAACCATAGAGCCTACCCTTACAACAACGGGCACGGCACAGCGCGTTTGTACTAAAAACGACACGCATATAGATACAACAACGCTGCCCGTTCTGACAGATACTTCCGTGTGGACAAAGGTTGATGATAAGCACGTTGAACCCACAGAGGAAACAGACGGCAGGGACGTATATACAAGCGAGTATGGTGAAGTTACGGTCGTTCTGACTTCACTCGGACATACCCACGAATGGGGCGGGTGGACAATAACCATAGAGCCTACCCTTACAACAACGGGCGCGGCACAGCGCGTTTGTACTAAAAACGACACGCATATAGATACAACAACGCTGCCTGTTCTGACAGATACTTCCGTGTGGACCAAGGTTGATGAAAAGCACGTTGAACCGACCGAGGATAATGACGGCAGGGACGTATACACAAGCGAGTACGGCGAAGTCACCAATCTGCTTGAAAAATTGCCGCACACGCATAAGTTCCCTCTTACCTATGTTCCCGAGGTAAAGCCAACGAAGGAGGAAGAGGGTGTAAAGGAGCATTGGCACTGCGACAGCTGCGGTAAGGAATTCGAGGACGAGAACGGCACAAAAGAAGTAACCGCCGACGATCTGAAAATAGGTAAGATCGAAACGGAGGTTCAAGCCCCCGCAAATGTTCCCAAGCCTGAAATTGCCACTCCCAAAGATGAGCTTATCGCGGCGGCATTGACCGAGGACGAACAGCAAAAAATCAAGGAAGGCACGGGCGTCAAGATAATTCTGAAAGTCGAGAATGCTGCGGAAAATGTTTCTGCCGAGGATAAGGAAAAGGTCGAAGCGGAGATAAACGGACTTTACAATTATAATCTCGGACAATACCTTGACATTACTCTGCTGAAAAAAATCGGCGAGGATCAGGAACAGAAAATCACCGAAACAAATGCTCCGATCACGATCACATTTGAGTTACCCGAAGGTCTTCGCGGAAAAGCGGAATATTCTGTAATTCGCGTTCACAACGGTACAGCAACGGTTCTTCGCGATTTGGACAGCGCTCCAGACACCATAACGATCGAGACCGATAAATTCTCGACCTACGCGCTGACCTATAAAGAGAAAACTACTGCATCTAAGCCGAGCGGCGGAAAACCGGGCGGCAGTTATAATCCCTCAACATCCACGCCGAACGAGAGCGATAATTCCGATGATACATCAAGTGACGATGATAATCCGTCGAGAGATGACAGTTCGGATACCACATCAAGTGAAAGCAAGCCAACAGATGAGGATAATTCTGACGCTACATCAAGCAACGATGATAATCCGCTGAAAGGTGACAGCTCGGATACCACTTCGGATGAAAGCATGTCGGCAAATGGGGATAATTCCGATGCCACATCAAGCGACGACGGCAGCACCGCATCGAGCGAAAGCGATACTTCAAATGACTTTACTTCCTCAAGTGATGAAAGCAATCACATTCCAAGCGAGAGCAGCCCGTCCGAAGATAACGGAAATCCCTCAACTGGAATGGCAGTATCGCTTATCCCATTAGTAACAGCAGCTGCCATCTTAACAGTTGCGGTAAAGCTCAAAAAGAAATAAATGGTACTCCCTGTTTTAAGGCATGCCATGCCGATGGGAATACAGATGAGTACCCAATAACAGCCGCAGCGCTGACGGGATAATTTGTCCCGTCAGCGTATTATGTGCGGATTAGGCTTTTCAACGCCGACCGGATGAAACAGCTGTTTATCGTGTTTGAACATAGAAACATTCCTCCCTTTGGGAGTTATTGTTTCCTTTTTTAATGAAATTATTTCCTATACTATCGTGCCGCCGTTTGGATTGAGCACCTGCCCAGTCATATAGCTGCTGTCGCAGGACGCCAGGAAAACATAGCATGGTGAGACCTCGCAGGGCTGCCCTGCCCTCATCATGGGAACGGACGAGGTTTCAGAGCCGAAGCCCGCAACCTCCTCGGCGGAGAAAGAAGCGGGAATGAGCGGTGTCCATATCGGACCAGGCGCTACCGCGTTGACCCTTATACCTTTATCCGCAAGAGACAATGCAAGCGAGCGTGTAAGTGCGACTATCGCTCCTTTTGTCGCACTGTAGTCGATAAGATCTTTGTTGCCTTGGAACGCCGTTACGGAAGCGGTGTTTATAATGCTTCCGCCCCTTTTCATATGCGGAAGTGCATACTGTGTCATATAGAAAAACGAGAACACATTGTTTTGAAATATTAATTCAAGTTGTTTGTGTGAGATATCCAATATGCTTCTTTGGACAAATTGAAACGCGTGGTTGTTGACCAGAATATCCAATCCGCCAAACCGCTCTATCGTTTTCTGAACACAGTCCCGAGCAATTTCGGGATTTTTTAAGTCGCCCTTTATAAGAAGACAGCATCCGCCGAGCTGCCTTATTCTTTCGGCGGTATCCTCCGCGTCCTTGTCCTCGTCATAATAGACGATCGCGACAGACGCGCCTTCCTTTACAAAGTCATAAGCGACAGCACGACCTATCCCGCTGTCACCGCCGGTGATGATAGCGATTTTCCCCTCCAGCTTCCGGCATTGCCTGTTACATTCGGAAACCGGGATGGGCTTCATAATATACTCCATGCCGGGCTGCCTGTTCTGATGCTGCGAAGGAAACGCGTTCGGCATTTTCTCGCAAGGTGTCTTTGGCGCGAGGTTTTTGGGATTACCGCAGTAAATCCTGTTGTCGTTCATAAGCTATGCCTCCTTACCTAATATAATATGCGGTAAAAGACAAAACGACATTCAAAATGTATTTTAGCATTTCTTTGTAATATATCGGTGTCTTGTCACAATCCAATTGTCATTCCTTCGTACGCACCACCTGCAGAGAAAGCCATTATCGTAATTGCTTAGGTTCCCTTTTTCAAAGTAGACCTTAACGTTTAAAACTGAAGAGTTCATATGACGTTTTTAACGTGTCCAGCATGTTTCTTCCAAAACGGCTCATCGACTTAGTTAGGATTAGATCAATCTTTCCTTGTCTGCAAACCTTGATCATTTTCATAAACTCGGGATGCTTTCGTTTGCGTTCCCGAGGCTTGTTCAGCATAGATTTTCACAAGCTGCCAGCACTCACACTCGGAAATGAATTTCCCGTAATAGGAAATCTGCGTTTCAAGGCTTGATTCCTGTTCTTCGTGATTAGCGCTTACCCTACAATAAGCAGCTGCCCTTAGGTTTTTCATACCATTACCTCCAAACAGAAAACCGCAGGTTATTCAAACCCGCGATTAGTTATTATGTTATGTAAAGAAAAAGCTACATTCTTTGTGCATTATGCACCAAAAATGTAGCTTTCAACTTGGTGGAGATAAGGCGTATTTACGTTTACCCTCATATTCGCAGACACATTATTTCCTTTTGGGGTTCACTGTTTAATAAAATAATGTACAAAATTCTTAAAAGGGTACTTGAATTTTTGTGCAAAATGTGATAAAATAATAATGGTATATTATACAAATATGATTGGGAGTGTTGATAATGTCCGACAAAAACACTGCAAATATAGGTTTTGAAAAGCAAATATGGGATGCCGCCTGCGTTCTGTGGGGGCATATTCCCGCTGCCGAATATAGAAAGGTAATCGTTGGTCTGATATTTTTGAGATACATATCCAGCGCCTTTGAAAGAAAGTACAATGAACTTGTTGTAGACGGCGATGGGTTTGAGGACGATAAGGACGCTTATCTAATGGACAACATCTTCTATGTTCCCGAGGATGCTCGTTGGAGCAAAATTTCCGTTGCTGCCCATACTCCAGAGATTGGAACGGTCATTGACAATGCAATGAGAGCAATTGAGCAAGAGAACAAGAGTTTG
>CAJTMU010000143.1 GCA_910577365.1 uncultured Oscillospiraceae bacterium
GCAAATTTTTCTGCCTATTCTGCGCCCGAGTAACCGCACCTGTTTTTCCCGCGAGATGACGGTCATATCCCTGCACGAACGTCCGCTCATACTCGGTGTACGTTCCGGCGGCTTTGCAGAAATCCTCGTAATAGTCCTTTTGACGGCGGAGCTTGATGGACGCGGCGGTGAACGTGTCCTTATCTCCCGCGGCGTCGGCGGCAATGCAGCGGTCTTTCTGCTTTCGCATGGAGCGCTCCATTTTCCTCATCTGCTGTTGAGCCTGATAGGCGGTGTAAGTCCTGCCCTCGTATGTGAACGGCGGCGGGTCAATGTTCGCAAGCTCCTCCTCGGTATAGACGGGCTGACTTACCCCCATAATGATGGGAAACGCGCTGTGACGGCAGTTGTAGTCCTCGATCAGAGGTCGAACTATAAGCTCGTACTTGCTGTTCGGGAACTGCCGCCCTTGGTAGACCGCATGCGACGGACGCGCCCCCGAATGCGCCGAGATCTCCCAGCCGTCCGCGCCGAACTCTTCCGCGTTCTGCTCGGAAATGCGCTGCGTGACCTGCGAAACGCTTGTCATCAGAGCGCGGCGAACAGCGACCTCTATTCTGTCGGAACGCCCGCTCTCATAATAAACCGTGCGCAGACCGCTGTCCGAAAGCGCCCTGCAAGCCTGCCGAACGGCGGTGTTATAGTCAGTCACGCCGCTTGCGACCTTCATGTGCGCCATATCCATCTGCTTGCGCAGAAAGTCCGTCATGCTGCTGTACACAACGTTTCTCGCGGCGTTCACCTCGGCGAAGCCCAGCGTCCCCGTGTAATTCCTGCAAAGCCCGTGAGTGTTGTCGATTTCGGCAGCCATCATAATTTGAAGCTGCTCATTTTCGGAAAGCGGAACCGCCGCGCCGCCGTCAGCACCTAACATCTTACGGTCAAACTCGTCGGATTTTTCGGCAGCTTCGCGCATCATTTTTTCAATTTCCGTTTCCGCCGAATTATTTATTTGCGCAATTTTTTGTGTTATCTCATTAGTTGACAGCTCGAGGGCTCGCGCTCTGTAAAGCTGGTATTCCGCCGTATCGGTTATCTTCGCAGCTTTGGCAATGCGCCGCGCTATATCCCGAAGCACAAACTCCGACAGCTCCGAATAAATATCCGTCAAGCCTTTGGGCAGATTTTGCAGCTCCTTCGGCTTCAGCATTACTCATCACCGCCAAACGCTGCTGTCATCTCCGGCAACATCTCCTTTGCTTTTTCAATCGGCACTCCGAAATACCATGCATTGAATTCCTCCGGCTTGAGCAGCCCCGCTTGAACCAGCTGAAAACGCCTGTTGAACTCTGTTCCGTGTCCTCGAAAACGCTGTCTCCGAACTCGATTGCAGGCTCGCCGTCCTCGCACTCTATCCCGTAAAATCGCGCCAATGTAACCGTAATTTTCGACAGCGCCTCCAGCACCGGTCGAAGCTGCCTTTGAAGCTGCGCCACCGTGTTGTAGGTGGTCTTATCCTCGCTCAGCATCAGACTCTATTGTGCCGTCCTTAGAGTATTTTACTTTCTCAATATCCTCTTTCTTGGTAGGATTTACTGCAATCAATTTATCGTCTTTGCTTACATCACAGTGTCTGTCATTGCCTTGTCCGTTACGTCCATTGCTGCAAACTAAAAGCAAATTTCGGTAATCAAGTGAAAGTGATACATCTCCGTTCTTCCCTTTACGCGGAATATAATGCTCAATTGTTGAACTTTCGAGAGGGACCCTCGTCATACAGTATGCACACAGATGTCCCCTGTTCAGACAAAAGAATTTCTTTCATTTTATTTTTAACATCGCCGGGCAAATTATCATAATTCTGATAATTACGTTTGGCATAAGTGAAAATCTTTGGAGTATTATTTCCTTTTTTGATATAAATCATATATTAGTCCCCCAAATCCTTTTCAAAGTCAAGGGCAACAGTTGCACTGATAACTCCGCTGTCATTTTCGCCAACCAATTTTCTCAGTTCATTAAGTGTTTTCTCTGCCGATATATAGTCCCCTTTGTCCATGTGATCTTCAAACTTTTTGAACATACCATTTATTTCATCGGGTCTGTCCGAAGTTTTCATTACCTCATATAGTACTGAGTTTACATCTTTACCATAAACCTCATAATCGAACGATTTACAGGAATTTCCGTCAAGAATTAGCAGGTTCTCTGCCTTAGCCGAAGAAATAACACTTGGTGAGTGAGTAGTTACGATAAACTGAACAAGGGGGAATATTTTCCGCAAAGTCTTTAAAATACTTTTTTGCCAGGTAGGGTGAAGATGTAAATCTATTTCATCGATAAGAACGACACCCGATGTTTTTTTGTTACATTGCCAAGATACTGTGGATTAAGTATCCCCATTATATAGGCAATATCCGCAACAAGGTAAAGCGTATTCCTATACCCATCACTAAGTTCATGAAAAGGGTGTATTTGAGAGTTGTTATTTTCATCCGTATAGGAAATTTCAAGCTGGTGAGATTTTACATTAAAGGCTACCTTTATGTCATTTGCTTTGACACCACTTTCGTTATAGCACTCAACGATTGCATTATTTACAGCCCGAAGTTCCGGTATCGGTTCGTTGTTCTGCAATTGGATATATGTCATCTTTTCAAACCATTTTAGCATGATCCTTTCATTAGACTCCGTTGAAAGACAGTCAATATATCCTGCAAAACGATTATTTATCTGCTTCGTTGAGCTTTCGCGTAGTTGTGCCCAAAGCCTGCCCGTACCATAATAAGAAATCAATGGCAAATCAACGACGCGTCGCCCTTTCTGACTCTGTTCTGCAATTCTGCCGCGATATTCTTTATATTATTAGCGTCTCCGTATGTCGTTCTTCCGGCTTCAGTGTTAAGGTATCTTGTCCAAGTTATTTCTTCATCACCTATTTTACCCGAGCATGAAATTACCGCAGGATATTGGGGTTGTCTGTCAATAACACTTCCCAATTTGTTTGATACAGATAGAACATCGGTTTTCTTGATATTAGGCGAGGAGCATGATTAAATGCCCAGGAATAAACTGCCAATTCCAACTGCGAGAGCATCAAGAACAGTTGTTTTTCCGACGCTGTTATTTCCTATAATTACATTTAGGGTAGGATTTAACTCTATAGTTATATCCTCAAAGCATCTAAAATTCTGAAGTCTGAGACTATTGATTTTCATATAAGCCCTCATCTGACAACCGCTATTCATTATTGACAGGATATTTATTCTTATTCGTGGTTTATTATATCATATTTTAAACCGCGTTTCAATATAGTTTTTTTCTTTAAGATTCTTATGGATTTATGATCGTTGTATACGAAAAAGCCTCCTGCTATTACAGGAAGCTTTTTCCATTATTTCAGGGTATTTTTGTGAAACGCTGACAAAAAAGATTTTTTCTGTTTCACAAAAAATCGCCACTGCTTCCCTTTATATATATTATAATATATAAGCCATATTAATGTCAAGCCTTTTTTTACAGCCTATCAAAAATCGCTCTGCTGAAGTTCCGTCCGTACTCTGACAGACAATCCATTATATACAGCATTTCACATCCCCATAGCCATTCCCATATCTTCGGACTCGTCCTGATCCTCATCTTCGTCCAAATCCTCGTCCTCATCGGGATTTTCGTATTCCTCGCTCTCGCTGTCAAAATCGTCCGAAAAATCGGTGCTTTCCTGTTCCTCGGGTTGTTCCCCGACTTCCTCGGAAGCGCTCTCACAATCGCTCACAGCGGCTGTTTCTTGCCGTTCTGTGTGTTCCTCTGCCACTCTCTCGGAATCGGTTGGTGTTTCGCTCACGGCTGCGCGCTGCGTCAGATCGCGCTCGATCTCGTTCTCAATCAGCCCGATCACGAACTGTTTCTGAGTCATGTTGTTGCGCTGCAGATAATCCTTGATCTTTTGGAATAGCTCCTCCGGCA
>CAJTMU010000144.1 GCA_910577365.1 uncultured Oscillospiraceae bacterium
CGTAGCAAAAATGCTGCGCATTCAGGCGGGTCGCGGAGAATTTCAAATTAAAATAGTTCAGGTTAGATCAACACTTTATATACAGCCTGTTCTCTATATACATAATCATTCCTGATACAAAATGTCAAGCAAGTATCTCACCGGCATTTTTTACACAGACGCTCACCATTTTGCTTGCTACTTTTGCGGCATGTTCTACGGTAACAGCACCGTCGGAATTGATATATTCAATATAAACATTGAAAAAGCCGCCGGAGATATAAGCTGCTACTATTGTAGCGTCACTGCCGCGCTTTCTGGAGATATACTCTACTATCGTTTCCGCGGAACGCTTAATAATGCTTTTTAGACGTGACATCAGCACTCCCCTCATGTCAACATGAACAAGATGGAAGTAAAAATTAAATTCGCAACTTATAAGTTTATCAAATTCAAGAAACAGTTTATAGGTACTCTCCTCATAGTTCTGCGGGTCAAAATTATCCGCAAGCTGCTTTAGTGCCGTTACAAAATCCGTTTCCACCTCGGTAAGTATATCAGTGATATTTCTGTAATGGGTATAGAAGGTACGGCGATTTACGTTAGCCTCCGCGGTAAGCTCACTTATTGTAATATCGGCAATGTCCTTGTTTTCCATTATCCTAAACAATGCACTCCGTATCGCCTTTTTTGTGCGGACGACGCGCTTGTCGGTCTCATGCCGCGCCGAGCTTGTCATTACAACATCTTCCTTTCACGCAATGAAAATTTCACCGTCGGAGCGACCCTCCGCAATTCATGCCCGCGAGTCGAAATGAGGTCTTTTTCTCAACTGTGAATAACACGCTTATATTATATACTATATCAAGAAATTTGTCAAGATAATTTTACGCCGCGATATCATAAAAAGTGTACGGAAAATAAATCTAACACATACAATAATTAATGCGTTTAAGAAAGATTGGACTAAGCTATGCTGCTGTTAAGTTATGTTGACCTAAAGCTGAAATATTAAAAAAAATTCCTGCACCTCTGCGTTTTTGGCTTTGCCGTGAACTTTGCTATATGGTGTATGCCTCCAATCCCAACGCAAAGAATTCTCCCGCTTTACGAGCTGAATTTTTGCAGCGTCTTGCGGAAAATTCATGTGCAGGCTTTCACTTTACAACGGCTTTTACGCATTTGCCACGTATTTTTTGCGTTACACTCGGCTGCGAAATGTTATTTTAAGAAACTATCCAATAGTTTTGCACATTAATTTTCCCCCGCACAAATGCTGTGCGAGGGAAAAATCAGCGTTACTCCCAGTCGTTAATCGCCGATGCCTCTTCATACATTCTTAGGTAGCTTTCATAGCGGGACGGAAATATTTTTCCCTTTTCTGCCGCTGCCCTCACCGCACAGCCTTTTTCCTTAATATGAGCACAGTCTAAAAAGACACACTGACCTGAAAAATCCGAAAATTCGCGAAAAGCGCTGTCAAGCTCTCTTTTTGGTATACGGCAATAACGCTCGGTATCAACAGTGGAGAATCCGGGAGTATCCGCGATATATCCCCCCGCCAGTTTATACATCTCCACCTGACGGGTAGTATGCCGCCCTCTGCCCAGTTTTTTGCTGATATGCGCCGTTTCCAGCGACAGCGAAGGGAAAAGATAATTCATTAGGCTGGATTTTCCCACGCCCGAATTTCCGATAAGCGCGGTAGTCCTGCCCGAGATAAACTTCATGACATCTTCACCGCCCTCACCGCTCATATTGTTTACAACACAAACGGGTATACCTAACGAGGAATATATTTCGGGAAGCTCTCCCGCGTCTTTAAGATCAATTTTTGTAAAAACTATCATCGGTTCTATTCCTTTGCTGTCCGCTATCGCCACCAGCTTATCCAGAACAAACCTGTTAGGTGACGGCTGTGTGCAGGAGTTGACAAAAATTATACCGTCAAGATTTGCCAACGGTGGGCGAACAAGATAATTCTTTCTTTCAAATATCTCTGCTATAACCGGCTCAGAGTTATCCGTAACCTCGACCCTTACATTATCGCCCGCACATGGACTTATGCCATGAAGGCGAAAAATTCCTCTCGCGGCACATTTAACCGTTTCACCATTGTATATACCGCTGAGGGCATCTACATAGTAGATACCCCCAACAGCCTTTATTATCTTGCCGTTAAATTCTTCAGCCGTAATAAAAATTACCTCCCTCAGTCAACGGGAATCCCGCTGGTCGGTTCGCTTGTTGTATTGCTTTCAGGCTCCGAAGTAGGCTCGGAGCGCTGCTCTGCGGTCTCCACCGTAGGAACGTCAGGCTCACTCGTATCCGGCTCATCGGTTTCGATAGTTTCAACAACGGGTACGGAGGAATCAGGCGTTGACAACTCCTTGAAAATTTTACTGTTCTGCTGGAGAATATCATAAGTCGGCTTATCCTCCTCGGTCTCACCGAAGTCAACCTCAAACTCCATATAAGTTCCGCTCTTTCCTGTCGCAACAGACTCCACGTTGATAGCTACCTGCTTCTTCTCACCGATCTTTCCGGTAACCTCAACCTTGAAGGATTTGTTTGCGGAAAGGCTGATATCGCGAGTCTGAGTCATATCCTCGTTAAGAATACCATCATAATAATACTTGAACACAAACTCTCCTGTTGCGCTGTTCGGCAAAGAAATAGTATATGTCTGTGTCTTTTCTGGTATCTCGCCCGAGCTTACATAAAGTATTATCGGCGTATCGCGGTTTACACTGGACTGCGGCTCAATGCTCTGACGCAATACTTTGCCGCGCTCCTCCTCGCTGTTTTCCCACTCGACGCTGGGAATAAGGTGATATTCCTCGCAGCGCTCCATAGCGGTGGTGTAGGGCAGATTTACAAGATTGGGAACGAACATCAGCGCATCCTTAGGACCCATGCTGACGATAAGCACTACCGCTGAGCCCTGAGGCGCCATCTGATGCGCGGGCGGCTCTGTTCTTATAACATAGTCCTTGGTTACCTCGTCATCCTCGACATAAGTCTTGGAAACGACAAAACCGTCCTTCTTGAGCTGCTGCTCCGCGGCGTCCACCGTGCGGTTTGACATATCCTGTATTTCTATCTGCTTCAGACCCATGCTCACCTTTACGGTAACGGTCTGACCGATCTTTATTTTGCGTGATTCGGGGAACTCCTGATCGAATATCTCACCCTTGGTGACCTCCGACCACTCCTGCTGCGCCACAAGGTTCATATAAGAAGAATACTGCTCCTGAGCCTGCTCCCATGTAAGACCAAGCAGATTGGGCATCGGGAACTCATCGTCATCGGTAACGCTTATTGATGCGTTGGGGTCGCTGCTTCCGAGAACTGAGAGTATATCGCCCGTATCCTTGTTGAAAGCATCGGAAACCAAAGCCAGCACCAGAAATACGGTGCAGATGATAAACGCCGTGCCTACCGCGAAAAGTATGGGGATAAGCGGCGAACGACGCTCCTCATACTCGTCTTCATCATCGTCATAATCGTCATCATATTCATACTCTTCCTCCGGCTCTTCATATTCGGGAGCTTTTCTGCGGCGCTGCTTTTCGCGGTCGGGAGAGTTGGGGTGATCGAAATATTTTGTTGAACCGTCAGCGGAGTTATATTTATAATCAAAAATGATCCCGGGGTTCTTCTTGAACTCCTCCAGATCCTTTATCATCTCACCAGCGGTCTGATAACGCTGATATGGCTCTTTCTGCATTGCCCTAAGAACTATCTGCTCCAAACCCTCGGGTATAGTTTCGTTCAGCTCCGTGGGTTTTTTCGGCGCACTCTGCATATGCTTAAGAGCAATAGCCACAGGGGTATCACCATCAAATGGC
>CAJTMU010000145.1 GCA_910577365.1 uncultured Oscillospiraceae bacterium
TGCATTCAAAGCCCTCTGTGGCGGCCTTAAAATGCTTTGCGACAAAAGCACCGGCAAATCCCACCAGAAAGCCGAAAACAGTTCCGAATATAAGCTGTGTGAGAATGAGCTGCCACATAAAGCCGGTGCCACCGCCCTTTATCAGCGAGATGGCAATAATAGTCAGCATATATGAGAAGGGATCGTTGCTTCCGCTTTCCGCTTCCAGCAGCGGCGCGAGTCCGTTTTTAAGATTCAGCTTTTTTGAGCGCAGCACTGAAAATACCGAAGCTGCATCGGTGGAGCTTATTACAGCTCCCACCAGAAAGCTCTCTCCAAAGCCGAATTTAAGCACGAAAAAGCAGAAAGCAGCAGTTACCCCAGCTGTTATCACAACTCCAAGTGTGGACAGAAGTCCCGCCTTGACCATCACAGGCTTTGCAGTATCCCATTTAACGGAAAATCCGCCCGTGAACATTATTATTATCAGTGCGGTTTCGCAGACATTCGACGCAAAGCTGTAATCCTCGAACGGGATATGTATCACGCCGTCCGTTCCGAAAAAGATACCCACCCCGATAAATATCAACAGAGCGGGAACACCTATCTTTCCCGAAAGTCGGTCTGAGAAGACGCACATCACCAGCACAACGGCTGTAATGATTATAATAAGTGTCATATATCCCCCCATTACAGTTGAAACAGAAAAACAGTTATGCCGTGCAGTTTTCAAGATCAAATTTTATTTTAAGATTGTTTAATTAGAGTGTGTTCGCATTAACCAAAATGTACGGATTTTACAGCAGATTTTTCACAGAATGAGGCGAAAAATTGCCAAAGGACTTGCGTTGAGCGTTAATGTGAACACGCTTTAAGTGCTATTTGTGCAGACGTTTTATCATCTTGAAGATAACGTTGTTTTCAATTACCAGCGGTTTGGTATGTGTAAAGAAAATTATCCCGTCTGCGGGAGCGCTGATACGGTCAATTATTTCTCCCTCATAGGGGTGGATTATTTCCGCCAGAAGCTCACCCTTTTTTACTTCGTTGCCCGTGTGCTTTATGCTTCGGTATATTCCCGCCGCTCCGCTTTTTATATTAATCATATCGTCCTCATCAACGATGGCTCCCATATATCCGCCGTGGCATTTATATTTTATTATCCCCATTCTGGAAAGAAATCTCAGCACTGCCGAAACACCCTGTTCGGCAGATTCTTCGTCTATGCTCTCGGTGGCGTTGGTGTACACTGAAAAAGCTGAGGTGTTTCCCATCTGCCAATTGTAGTTCAAAGTTCCCTGATCGAGTGAATTGGGTGTCCTCAATATAACATAGGGCAGTCCAAAAAGATTGGCAAGCCCCGTATTTTCCTTGTTCGTTTTCATCATACGGACGTGTGGGATAAATACCCCCGGGATATAAAAGCTGGCGAATTGTATGCCGTACTGATAGCCGCTTATTTCGGAGAAAACCCCCGCCGCCACGCGCTCGGTGGTCTCCCCTTCCGCGTTTCCCGGAAAGGTGCGGTTAACATCGGTATTGTCCAAACACCAAAAGTTTTTGCTGAGATTTGTTCCATAGTTGTTTATTGATGGTATTATAAGAATCTCTCTGCCGTGAACGACTTCGCCTCTGCTTTCAAGCAGCTCCAAAGTCTTTACAAGCTGTCCGCACATATAAAGCTGCTGTATCTCGTTTCCGCGGAGCGAGCCGATAATACAGCATGATTTCTCTCCCTTTCCGAAACGGTATCCCATCACGCGGAAATCGTCGCGGTAGGGTGAGGAAAGCTTGAAAATCACATCCTTTTTCAAACCCCTGCCTCCTTGCAGACATCTATCCAATCCTCATATCCCGAGCATTGCTCCAGCTCTTTAATGGAAAGCTCGACCGCGGTGTTGCCGCTTCCGCAGGCAGGAAATACTTTTTCAAAGCGTTTGAGTGAGCTGTCAAGAAATACCCGCACACCACTGTTTATCCCGAACGGACATACTCCCCCAACGGAATGACCGATAAGGCGGTCAACCTCTTCCGCAGAGAGCATTTTGGCTTTGACCCCGAATTGTGCCTTATATTTGGGATTGTCTATCTTGGTATCTCCAGCCGCTACTATCATTATCGGCTCTCCATTTACCAAAAAAGTAAGGGATTTTGCTATAAGCGCAGGCTCACACCCGAGTGCCTTTGCTGCCAGCTCTACTGTTGCGCTGGACTGCTCGAATACGCGTATTCGCTCTATTAATCCGAATTTTTCAAGGTGCTCCTTTGCTTTTTCAACAGACATAACTGTTCTCCTTAATTTAAAAGAGTTTTCCGCACAGATGCTTTTTCCGCTTCGTGGAAAACTGCGATAACCTCGGCGGTAAAACTCCGTTTCGCTTTGCTCCAATGCGATTTAAAGTTTTCTTTAACAAACTTGTTGTCGCTGATGGAATTTTGCGGTATTTTACGCAAAAATTTCGGTTTGCGAAAAATTCATACATTTGTGGTCAGCGGTTATTTGCTTTCAGCAGATATACTACTGATTATTGCTCAGTGCTGAGCAAATAATTTCAAATATAATGCGATACGCAACGAAAGTAAGCGGTAAATATGCTTTTATACAGGCTGACAGGAGTGCCCGAAAGCACTCCCAATGTTATTCTTCTACAGGGTTGATATGATATCTGTCCGCTTTTACTCCGTCTATGGCATTAATGAAATCTGTGAATTTCTCAAAGCCGTAATCCGCATAGCTGAAGCCTTCAAAGCGCTCCCTCAGCTTTATGCCCAGCGAGCGTATGCTGTGACTGCCCTCTCCTCTGGCAAACTCGTTTACAAAGCTTTCTATTTCAGCTGTTCTCGCAGCAAAATCCTCGCTTATGCTGACGTTGTTGCCCTTAATGGTAATACCCGGCATATCCGAAAGCAGCTTTTTTATCGAGCTGTGACCCAGCTCTTTAAGATATCCTTTTCCGTATTTCTGAGAAAGCACGTTTCCGAGCTGCGATAGTGAACCGTTTTGGTTTGCTGCCGCAAACTCCAGAATATCCCGCCGCACCGCATTTATCTCCGCTTTCTTAGCTACTTCGGGAGCTTCGTTTTCCTTATTCTCCTTTACTTGCGCAGGAATCTCCTTTACTTCCCCAGGCTTTTTTCCGAACTTCTCCTGAGGTTCTGCCGCCTTTTCGGGAACAGCAGGCTCACGGTTAAGGCGCTTTCTCCTGCCGCGTGGATTTGGCGACCTCTTAACGGGCGTTTCTTCCGCCGTTTTCTCTTCAGCATGAATCGCGGTTTTTTGCTCTGCGGGCTTTTGTTCCGTTTCGGTTTCGATCTTTACGCTCTGCTTGAGCACGATTTTTTCGGCGGCAGCGGGCTGATGCGGCTTTTCGGGCTGTTTTTCGTCGGATTCGGCACGCATAGCGTCTACCATCTCCGCGTATTTGGCATCAGTGAGAAAGACATAATTTTTTCTCACTCTTATATCGGAAATAGAATCCAGCATACTTTTAAAGTCCTGGAATCCCAGCTCCGTGAAGTAGCCTTTTCCGAAGCGTCCGATAAGAGCATTGTTCAGCTGTCCGATATTACCGCCGTCGGGCATACAATCACGCGCGTAGCGCAAAACAGCATCGGTCACCGCAGATATCTCAACAGATTCATAAGTTTTTTCGGTGGTCGATAGCGTAAAAATATTAATTTTGATGAGATGGGCTACAAACGCTTCTCGGGATTTATTGACAGCTTCTCCGAGCTGCGCCGCAGCA
>CAJTMU010000146.1 GCA_910577365.1 uncultured Oscillospiraceae bacterium
CATTTTTTGACACCGTCCTTTTACTTGCATTATACTTCTTTGTGAAAATCGTGTCAAGTTTTATTATACAACATCAATCTTTCCTTGTCTGCAAGCCTTGACCATTTTCATAAACTCGGGACGCTTTTTCATTTGCGTTCCCGAGGCTCGTTCAGCATAGATTTTCACAAGCTGCCAGCTCTCACGCTCTGAAATGAGTTTCCTGTAATAGGAAGTCTGCGTTTCAAGGCTTGATTCCTGTTCTTCTTGATTAGTGCTTACTCTACAATAAGCAACTACCCTTAGTTTGTTCATGCTATTACCTCCAAATAGAAAACCACAGGCTTTTTAAACCTGCGGTTAGTTATTGTGTAAAAGAAAAAAGCTACATTCTTGTGCAATTAGCACTAAAAATGTAGCTTTCAACTTGGTGCGAGTGACGGGACTTGAACCCGTACGTCAAAGACACACGCCCCTCAAACGTGCCTGTCTGCCTATTCCAGCACACTCGCAAATACTTTATAATCAAACAACACATATATTATATCACTTAATGAATTATTTGTCAAGTACTTTTTAAAAAAATTTATTAAAAATATTTTATAGTATTAATTGCATTGTAATTCTATAACATAGCGACGAAAAGTCATGACAACTTATACATTTTTTCGAGACATTTTATGATTCCCTTTCGATTTTTTGCTGTTTTTAAAAAGGCGGGGAGCATATCTGCCTGCGTTCTCATCGTATTATTATATAAAGGCTTTTCGCGCAAGTCGGCACTAATATAATTGATCAGATATGTGAGATGTTCGCGGTTCAAAGCCCAGGCAAGTTTGCCCTTGTATTCAGTCAATAATTGAAGCTCTAAGCCAAAAAACGGTTCGCGTCCTCCCTTAATATGTCCGACAAGAACATGCGGCGAGGTTTTTTGAATATTTCCCGGCATGATAAATCCGCAATAAGGACACAAAACATTCAGTATAGAAAAATGCTGCTTTTCTTCGTCATTAATATTGACCCGATAATACCTCCCGCACTTATCACACAGATTCTCAACTTTGCAGCAATAAGCTATCCGCTCCTTTGTCTTTGATTTTCCGCAGTTTGCACATCTAAAAAAGGCATTGTGTTTGTCTGCGGTTACGACAGCTGTTCCGCAGCATTCGGGACACTTTACTAAAATTCCCGATACAGCGGCCTTTTCAACAGAGTAGGTATAATATGGCTTATCTGTGATACGTTTCATATATGCCTCCTTGTCATCGTTTTCGGCAAAATCCGCCCTCGGTTTTGAGGGCGGTGATTTTATATTATGTCGTTGGAATCAAAAGGGTCTCCACATTCGGGGCAGAATTTCGGCGGTTTGGTGGGATCGTCCGGCTCCCAGCCGCACTTGTCACATTTGTATTGCGGAACTCCCGCGGGCTTGGGCTTTCCACAGTTTTCGCAGAATTTTCCTTTGTTCTGTGCTCCGCAGGAACAGTTCCAGAAGTTCGCAGAAGGCTTTGCCTTACCACAGTTCTCACAAAATTTTCCATTGTTCTCAGTTCCGCAGGTGCATCTCCATGCACCCGAAACTCCCGTCTGAGACGCTGCTTGTGCCGCCTGAGCGTTCTGCGCACTCATATTATACAAATTCTGAGCGTTAAGTCCGCCCTGCTGCTGAGCCATGTTCATGCCCATAAAGCCCATCATTGCGCCGCCGGAATTTCGTGCTGCCGCGCGCATGGCGTCGCCCTGAGCTTCAACAAGAGAAGCCGCCGCCATGCCAGGATCACGCATAACCGCACTTCGCTGAAGATTGGTTATCATTTCCTGATCCTCCTTGGGCAGACTTGGAGGGTTCATATTAAAAGACGCTACCTGGATACCGCGCAGTTCTCCCCACTTCTTTGAAAGTATCTCATTGAGGGAATCGCAAATCTCAGATGTATGGGCGGGTATAGAGCTGGGTCTCACACCTTCCTCTGACATTTTGCCCAGTGCCGGCTGAAGCGCAGATATTATCTCTGTTTTAAGCATACTGTCAATTGCGCTTCGTCTGTATGTATCCGAAACATTGGCACAAACATTTGTATAAAACAAAACAGGATTAATTATACGGTAGGAATATTCCCCGTTACACCGCAGCGAAACGTCTACGTCAAGTCCTATGTTGCGGTCAACCACACGGAATGGTATTGGCGTAACCGTGCCGTATTTATTTCCCAAAATCTCCGTTGTATTGATATAGTACACTCGCTGGTCTACCGGAGCATCCCCGCCGAAGCTGAAGCGTCTGCCCATAGATTTTAGCGTTTCCATCAGCGAACTGCCGAGGTCACCATAAAAAACACTCGGCTCTGAAGAGCTGTCGTAAATAAACTCTCCTGCTTCCGCACAGACCTCAGTAACCTTACCATTATCTACTATCAGAGCACACTGCCCCTCATTGACCGCCAGAATAGAGCCGTTGGAAATAACGTTGTCAGCCCCTTTGGTGTTAGAGCTTTTTCCCGAAGCGCGCTTAACACCCTTTTTCGCGAGGATATCCGAGCCCATTGCCTCACAATAAAAATAATCCCGCCAGCTGTCCGCCAGTGCGCCCGAAAGCGCTCCTATCCCTGCCTTAAGCAAACCCATAACAGTAACTCCTTTCAATATATCTTCCAGAACCTGTCACATATATTTTACTCCATTTCACTTGAAATGTCAAGTGAATGCGGGTAAAAAATAAAAGTGCTTGTGACAAACTTAACGGACTGGGAGCGTAGCGGAAGTGAGTGTCGGCGTTTTAGTCCACTTTTTTACACCTAAGCAACAGGACATTGCCAAATTGTTAAACCATAACTGCCTTTTTTGTTTTACCCCAGTATATAAAACAATAATTTCTATTTGTTTGATTTGTTCTTTAGTTGTTTTTCATGGATCTGTTATAGTACATATTTTATTTGCATCAACGCAACATAAGTTTTTGTGGGTAATCAAATATCTTTTTATAAATTGTAAAAATAAAATATACTAAGATAATTTTTCATTTTTTCATAGCATGACTTCATAATCATGCACTCCAAGCATTCATAAATAATTTTTTTAAAAAAGCACTTGACAAACGGAGAAAAAGGTGTTATAATTAATGAGCTTGATACTTAAGAAATGCGGGTGTAGTTCAATGGTAGAATCCCAGCCTTCCAAGCTGGTCGCGTGGGTTCGATTCCCATCACCCGCTCCATTTACCCCTATTGGGTTGAAGGCTTGCTATTATGCGCCATTAGCTCAGCTGGATAGAGCAACCGCCTTCTAAGCGGTAGGTCGAAGGTTCGAATCCTTCATGGCGTGCCATTTCGGTTGATCATGTACGGTAAGGCGAATATGTTAACTGTATATTATCAATTTTTCACTTAATATGGTGGGTATGGCTTAGTTGGTTAAAGCGTCGGATTGTGGTTCCGAAGACCGTGGGTTCGACCCCCACTACCCACCCCATATTTTAAGGCATAGGCTTTGCTTGTGCCTTTTATAATATTTTGGGATATAGCCAAGTGGTAAGGCAACGGACTTTGACTCCGTCATCCCGCTGGTTCGAATCCAGCTATCCCAACCAAAAGCACATCAGACCGCTTAACAAAGCGGTCTGATTTTTTATTCCCCCGAAAAATCCCCGAAAAAGAGTAAAAAAATTATTTCGG
>CAJTMU010000147.1 GCA_910577365.1 uncultured Oscillospiraceae bacterium
GGAGATTCTCTGCAAAAAAATATCGGTATTGTTGGGGGATTGTACACTTGAAAATGCGGAGAATTCGATACGCGTAAAAATTGCCGAGATCGACACCGAAAAAGCTGCCAAAGACTTCGAAATGCGGCGGGAAAAAGACAACGCACGGCGCAGGGAGGAACTGAAAAGCCTCATTCCACAAAAGACGCGGGAACGCGACGGGCTTAAGGAAAAAATCGCCCAAGCCGAAATGGAAACGGTTCGTCTTCGGGAAGAAGCAAGGTCGAAAAGTGAACTTTGCGCGTCGCTGAAAAAGGAGCTTGAATTTCAAAATAAAGCAGCCGCCGAAGCGGAGATTCGCAGGCTGTCCGCAGAAGCCGACACTCTGAAAACATCGTATGAATCAGCCAACGAGATGCGGCGGAGATGTGCCGATGAAATCGCAAAAATACGCGGCAGAATCGAAAATCTGAACTGTAGGATTGCCGAATATGGGGAGATAGATTCTGAGGATATCCAAAGACGCGCCGATGATATTTCCAGAAAAAAAGCCCGTAAGGAAAGCGAACGCGAGGCTGTTTCAAACCGCAGGGCGATAAACGAAAACGTGCTGAAAAGCATTTCGGATATCGTTGACGAATATCCCGCGGTAAAGCAAAAGTATCAGAGCGCGGAAGCGCTGTACAAAACCATCAGTGGGCAGATGACAGGCAGCGAGAAATTCGATCTGGAGACCTTTGTGCAGTCATACTATTTTGAAAAAATAATATGTCACGCCAACGAGTATTTGTATCGCTTTTCGGGCGGGCAATACCGATTCAAGCGCCCCGATGAGGCTAAAAACAAACGAAGCGTGACGGGGCTGGAACTTAACGTAATTGACGGCTTAAACGGCTCCGAGCGCTCCGTATCATCACTTTCGGGTGGCGAATCCTTTATCGCGTCGCTGGCGCTTGCGTTGGGGCTGTCCGAGGAAGTTCAAAGTACGGCGGGAGGTGTTAAGATGGAATCAATGTTTATCGACGAGGGCTTTGGAACGCTGGACGACAATACGCTGCGCACCGCTATGGAGACGCTTAGCAGGCTTTCCGACAGCAGGCGCCTTATCGGAGTCATATCCCACGTTGATGAAATGAAAAACGAAATAGATCGAAAGATACTTGTTGAAAAGGATATTAATAATGGGGGCAGCAGGGTAAAGGTGATTAGGGGACTAAAATGACTAAGAAAACTCAGCCTGAAACAAATTTTAACACGGTCAGCCATCCCGATTCGTTGTTTGGGCGTGGCGATGGCGTTTTTAAACCTAATATTGGGCAAATTTGTAAATTTTGTACAAAAGACCTTGAATTTTAAGCTATTTTGTGATATAATATGATACGTTAAAGCGAATGGAAAGGCGGTGGTTTAATGAAGATAAATAAACTGCTTAAGCCTTTGCTGATAAAGGAATTTATCCGTTATGCGCTGGTAGGCGGCATATCATTTCTGGCGGATTTTGGAACGCTCACTCTTTTTGAGGAGCTAATATTTGGACAAACTACGGATTGGAAGATATTTATAAGCACAGCTGTGGGCTTTATTGTTGGTCTTGTGGTAAACTACATACTTTCTTTGATATTTGTATTCCGTGCACAGGATAATAAAAACAGCGGGAGATCGGTTGGTGATTTCCTTATTTTCGCATTGGTCGGTATCATCGGATTGGGTATAACTGAAGGGTTTATGCATTTGGGGGTAAATGTAATTGGCGTTCACTATATGATAATAAAAATCGTTGCGGCGGGGATAGTTCTGGTCTGGAATTACCTTGGGCGCAAAATACTTATATTTAACAGACCCAAGGGAGAAAAATAATGAAAAAGGTTGTAATAATCGGCGCGGGTCCCGCGGGGCTTACCGCAGCCTATACGCTGCTGAAAAACAGTGAGGATTTTTCCGTCACTATCATTGAGGGAAGCGACAAGATAGGCGGCATATCCCGCACTGAAAGATACAAGAGAAATCATATTGATATCGGCGGTCACCGTTTCTTTTCAAAAAACAGCGAGATAATGGAACTGTGGCGCGAGATACTCCCACTGCAGGGGGCGCCCGCAAAGGACGACGCTATTCTGGGCAGGGAGCGCGCCTACACAGGCGGAGCTGACCCCGAAAAGGAAGACAACGTTTTTCTGACGCGCACCCGCGTCTCCCGTATCTATTACCGCCATAAATTCTTTGATTACCCCATTTCACTCAAGCCGCGCACCTTTATAAATATGGGATTTCTTGGGACGGTGAAAGCGGGCTTCGGCTATCTTGGCAGCGTTTTTTACAAGCTTCCAGAGGATTCTCTTGAGAATTTCTATGTGAATCGATTCGGCAGACCGCTTTACGAAATGTTCTTTGAGGACTACACTGAAAAAGTGTGGGGAGTTCATCCCGTTAAAATTTCCGCGGACTGGGGAGCACAGAGAGTGAAGGGGCTTTCCGTAGGCACGGTGCTTAAAAACGCACTGACAAGGCCATTTCGTAAAAAGGACGGTAAGGTGGAGACCTCTCTCATAGAAGAATTTTACTATCCGAAATATGGTCCGGGTCAGCTTTGGGAGCGCCTCGCCAAAATAGACTCAGAACTGGGCGCAGAGCTTATAATGAACTCGCCGGTTGCGGCAGTAAATACAGAGGGCGGAAAAATATGCTCCGTTACGCTTGAGAACGGGTATGATATTTCCTGTGACTACCTTATATCCTCAATGGCAATAAAAGATCTGGTGAATGCGTTGCCGTTCCCTCCGGAAAATGTAAAGCGGATATCAGACGGGCTTCCATACCGCGATTTTATCACTGTTGGACTTCTGTTGAATAGGCTGGAGCTGGTCAACAAGACAAAAATGAAAACTATAAACGGAAGCGTTCCCGACTGCTGGATATACATACAAGATCGCTCGGTAAAACTGGGGCGGCTTCAGATATTTAACAACTGGTCACCCTACATGGTTGACGATATTCAAGAGCATGTTTGGGTCGGGCTTGAGTATTTTTGCAATGAGGGTGACAAAATGTGGACATGCTCTGACAAGGAATTTATCGATTTCTCGATAAGTGAGCTGGAATCAATTGGGGTAATAAAACGCGAAAACGTTGTGGACAGCTTTATGACGCGGGTCAAGAAGGCTTATCCAGCCTATTTCGGCAGCTACACGGAGTTTGACAGAGTACGGGAATATCTGGACAGATTTGAAAATCTATTCTGTGTTGGGAGAAACGGACAGCACCGCTACAATAATATGGATCATTCCATGTTGACCGCGATAATAGCCGCAAAAAATATAATCTCAGGCAAGACTGATAAGACGGAGGTGTGGGAAGTAAATACTGAAAAAGAGTACCACGAAATTGACATTAATAATACTGGAAGCGACAGCAAGTGAAAAAAAGTTTTTTCTCGTTTCGTGGATTTTTTTAGTGGTATACCCCGAGATTGCTTTCATTGGCTTAATAAATCACGAGTTGTAGCTTGACAAAGCATGCGTGATGTTTCCCTGTTGGAGCTGCTGCGCGTACCTAATGTAGAGGGACATCCGCTGCTGTAGCACATAGAATGTACGATTTTGTAACAGTTCTATAATATAAAGCGAATCATATCCGCCACTCGATTTTTATTTCTCCG
>CAJTMU010000148.1 GCA_910577365.1 uncultured Oscillospiraceae bacterium
GATAGGTGCGGAGCCGAAAACTATCACCTTTTTCTTTCCTGTGGGGTGCTGCTCTATAAACTCCGCCGCTTCGTTCTCGCGGTCGAAAGTATTGTAGAAATACGGCGTGTCTGCCGAAAATTCCGCCGCGCAGGTGTCTACCATCTTGTATACGGCAAGTCGGCGCTCCTTTATCTTCTGACCCGAAATGCGCTCGATGGTGCTGTCGAGATAGCAGTACTTTTTGGCGGTATCGTACTTTTCCTGTGTAAGCTCACCATCGGCAAGCCATTTTTCAAGCTCGACAAGGTTGTTCATCTTCGCGATGAACCACTTGTCTATCATGGTTATTTCGTGTATCTTATCTATGGATATCCCGCGCTTCAGCGCCTCGAATATGCAGAAGGAGCGGTCAACGTCCACGTCCTCCAGCTTTTTCAGCACCTCATCGTCGGAAAGCTCGGTAAAGCTCTTTTTGGTAAGCGTATCCATACCCAGCTCTATCGAGCGCACGGCTTTTATCATGCCCGCCTCGAAGCTGGGCGCGATAGCCATTATCTCGCCGGTAGCTTTCATCTGTGTTCCGAGCGTTTTCTTGGCGTAAACAAACTTATCAAACGGCCATTTCGGGAATTTTACCACAAGGTAATCGATTGTCGGCTCGAAGCATGCGTAGGTCTTGCCTGTTACCTGATTTATTATCTCGTCGAGGGTATAGCCAACCGCGATACGCGCCGCGACCTTGGCAATGGGATATCCCGTCGCCTTTGAGGCGAGCGCCGACGAGCGGGAAACTCTCGGATTTACCTCGATAACGGCGTACTCGAAGCTGTCGGGCTTCAGCGCGAACTGGCAGTTGCAGCCGCCCTCTACCTTAAGCTCCTGAATAATACTGATAGCCGCCGTGCGGAGCATCTGGTACTCCTTGTCGGCGAGCGTCACCGCGGGAGCGACTACTATCGAATCGCCCGTATGAACGCCCACAGGGTCGAAGTTTTCCATCGAGCACACGGTGATCACGTTGTTCTTTCTGTCGCGTATCACTTCGAACTCTATCTCTTTCCAGCCCGAGATACATTTCTCGATAAGCACTTGTGTTATCGGCGAAAGGCGCAGACCGTTGGTGGCTATCTCGTGAAGCTCAGTCTTGTCCGCCGCGATACCGCCGCCCGTTCCGCCCAGCGTAAAGGCAGGGCGCACTATAACGGGATACCCTATCACATCCGCGAACTCCATCGCGTCCTCAACGGTCTCCACCACCTTTGAGGGAATACAAGGCTGATTTATCGCCTCCATGGTATCCTTGAAAGCTTGTCTGTCTTCCGCTTTGTGTATGGTTTCGGGGTTGGAGCCGAGCAGCTTTACGCCGTGCTCCGCCAGAAAACCGCTTTCCGCAAGCTGCATGGACAGCGTAAGCGCGGTCTGTCCGCCGAGATTTGAAAGCACGCTGTCGGGCTTTTCTATCTCAATAACGCGCTTTACAACATCAAGAGTAAGCGGCTCGATATATATTTTGTCCGCCATATGCTTGTCCGTCATGATTGTGGCGGGGTTGGAGTTTATCAGAATTACCTCCAGTCCCTCCTGCTTAAGGGCGCGGCAAGCCTGCGTTCCCGCGTAGTCGAACTCGGCTGCCTGTCCGATAACGATAGGTCCCGAGCCGATAACCAAAACTTTTTTAATATCACTTCTTAACGGCATTGTTTTTTGCCCTCCAATCCTCCATGAGCTTTATGAAACGGTCGAACAGGTAGGCGGTGTCCTTCGGACCTCCGCACGCTTCGGGGTGGAACTGCACGGTGAACGCGGGGGCGTTGGTGTAGCAAACTCCCTCGCAGGTGCCGTCGTTGCCGTTTATGTGGCTGACCCTGCCCGCGCTCTCGGGAACGGTATCCCCCATAACCGCGTAACCGTGGTTCTGTGAGGTTATGAACGTCCTGTCAAGCTCTATGTCCTTTACGGGCTGATTTTCTCCGCGGTGACCGTATTTCAGCTTTTCGGTTTTCGCGCCGTTCGCCAGCGCGAGAAGCTGGTGTCCAAGACAGATGCCGAACGTGGGTATCTGCGCTGGGATAAGCTCGCGCAAAGCGGCAATGGCACCGGGGTTATCGGTAGGGTCGCCCGGTCCGTTGGACAGCATTATACCGTCGGGACTGAGCGCCTTTATCTCCTCCGCTGAGGCGTTATACGGCATTACCGTAACATTGCAGCCGCGGTCCACAAGCTCCCTGCGGATATTGAACTTATACCCGTAATCCATCAGCACCACGTTAAATCTTGCGTTTTCGGCGGGGTAGAATTCCTTTGCCTTTACGCTGACCTTGGGAACTGCCGGATCGGCGGTAAATGTCCGTATTTTTTTCAGAATTTCCTCTTTATCAAAATCCCCCGCGATGATAGCGCCGTTCATTACGCCGCTTTCGCGGATAATTCTTGTAAGGCGGCGGGTATCTATGTCGTATATCCCGATTATTCCGTAGCGCTTGAGGTATCCGTCGATGTCTCCCTCGCAGCGAAAATTCGAGGGAACCTCGCAGTATTCCCTTACCACATACCCGCCTACGACGCTGCCTTTCGATTCGGAGTCCTCTCCGTTCACGCCGTAATTTCCGATAAGCGGAAAGGTCTGTGTGACTATCTGTCCGCAGTAGCTGGGGTCGGTAAGCGTTTCCTGATAGCCCGTCATCGCGGTGGTGAAAACTATCTCGCCGATGACCGTGCCCTCCGCGCCGAAGCACTTTCCCTCGAAGACCGTTCCGTCGGCGAGGATAAGGCTTGCTTTCTTGCTGTTCTCAAAAATCATTTGTTCCTCCTGAAAGCTGTTTACTTCCTTAGCTCAAAAAATTCGTCGTTTATGAGGCTTCCCCGAAAATAAGCGTCCACGGCATAGTCAAGCCGCTCTATGTAATCGCCGTAATTTTTCGGGAATTTCCTAAGAAGCGATAAATCATTTTTGTCGAAGTGATATATAAATTCCTTTAATACACATTGGTATATGCGGGTTATCTTCATGGCTGTGTCGGCGCTTCTGCCGTTCGCCTTCGCGTCCTCGGCAAGGCATATCGCGCTGTCGTAAAACTCCCAAAAGCGCTTTTCGGAGAATTTCGACTTCTCATGAAGACAATATATAAGGCTCTTTTCACGACAGTCGTAATTCCTGTCTATTATTTCGGTCGCCTCTTGCTTTGTCATATCACTCCTGAGATATGGATATCTTTCCTACGTGCGCCATTATGTCGTCCCTCATGCGGATAGCCTCCTGCCTTGCCGCCTCGGCAAATTTCCTTTCGTCGCACTTCTGCTTCTGATAAGCGCACATTATCCCGCGTGAGCTGTTCACGATTCCGCCAAGCCCTTTTTCATCAAACGCCCCAGCGATATCTGCAGCGCCCGCGCCCTGCGCTCCGTAGCCCGGGATAAGGAAAAAGGTGTGGGGCAGCGCCTTGCGAAGTTTTACTATCTGCTCGGGGTAGGTCGCGCCGGCTACCGCGCCAACGCCGCTGTATCCGTATACGCCGGGAAGCTCTTTTCCCCATTCCTCGCACATACGACCCATTATCTCATATA
>CAJTMU010000149.1 GCA_910577365.1 uncultured Oscillospiraceae bacterium
GCCTTTTTTACGTCGATTCCTACGCCGATCATTTACATTCCTTCTTTCGAAAATAATTGTAATGTTCCGCTAACAGCTTATTACGATTCATTTTGGTTAGTGACACGAACGCATCTTCTCGCTGGGTCAGCCCAAAGGCAAACCCAGCGAGAAGTGGAACAACCTGCTTAATCGAATCCTTATAACAAGAGGGCGGCTGACACTTTTGTTTACGAACGCGAAGTTCTAAAAAGCGCCCGTCAGTTCATTACCCTCTCATTATAACAAAAACAAGCTTAGCTTGTAAGTGTTGTCGTGATACCGACTACAAGCTATGGTTATATTGTACCAAAAAAGCGCCCGTAAATTGCTTTCCATAATTAGAAAAGCAACTTACAGGCGCCCATGCTTGTATGTTTATAATATGTGCAATCTGCACAATTTTGATCTCAAAAATTTTGTTGTTGAGTGGGTTCAAATCCCGTCTACATCTTTTTGGTAACAACCCTGTATAACAAAAAATCGCCTGTGAACGATCTCTCATGAATGAGAAATTATTCACAGGCGATTTCGTCAAAATATCCAATTTCAACCAAGAAAATTTTGTAGGGGAGGGTTCAAGTCCACTTTCGTGTCGAAAATATCTGTGGACCGTGAATCCTGTTTTTCGCAAGATTTATGCCCACAAATGGCTTTGTATAGCCGTTTGTGGGCATAATATCTTTTTGGTAACAATTAGTTGGTCTGAGTGACAGGATTTGAACCTGCGGCCTCTACCACCCCAAAGGCTATATTTACATTTTGCGTCGTTTAATAATGTTCAATAAAGAGTTATTTAATGCGGCTTTGTGGTGGTTTTCGTTTTATAGTGTTTAATTAAATTTTGTGTGCTATCGTTTCAATGGCTCACAAACGGCGTACGGACATTTGACAAATATTCTGTTGCCGCCTCTCAAATCCTATTTGAATTTCTAAGAACATTACTTCCTGATACTTCAGGCATTTTTCCAGCTGTTCCAAACGTTCATAAACGCCGTATAGACGTTTTATGCCGCTCGAAATGAAATTACTCATGCAGGAGCGGCAAGTGCATTATAAGGACATTTACGGAGCTGTGGCAGTGTATGGCGCTTGGTTTCTTCCCGCACAATACTTTTAACGAAAAACTTTGAAGAAACAGGCAGCGCAGAACTGACCGAAAAACGGACAGAGCAAAAAGCGCAGTTACCCGCGCCTTTCGCATTATTAACTTTGAGTACAAGGATTAAGCCCCTTGTTCAAGCGATTTCTTTTCGATTTGATCTGCATATACAAGCACCTCTGCTCGACCAATTACATTTAACCGTCCGTAAATTTCACAAAGGCGCTCCTGCCATTCGTCACGCTCTTTGTTGCATTCGTCCAGGACAAGGACATTGTCTTTTAATCTCTGAATTTACTCCAACGCAGCATTCATAACGCTGTGATAAATAAAACAATATCCGTAATTTGCGGCAGCTTCCGAAAATGTTATCAGCAACTTTTCAACGTTTTCAAGTTCAAACGCCAGTTCTTCAAAATCAAATTGTTCCATAATTTTCTTCCTTTCTGTCTTGACAAACTCGGTGAAATGTGATACACTAAACTTGTTGAGGGGTTAGTGTATCACACTTCCACTGGAATAGCCTTTGCAATTCGCTGTTGCAAGGGCTTTCGCTTTATGCTACCGTAAAGCAGCTCGAAACTACGGTCTTGTAGCGGAGTTTGAAAACGTCGACCGTCATTTCTTCCACGCCCTGAGCCGTCATCTCGGCTTTGAGGTCGTCTCCAATTGCTGTAATCTCGGCGGCGAGTTCGTCTGCCATTGCCTTAAGCTCTTTCAGCTCGCGTACCTTTTTGGTAAGTTCGTTCATACTCATTGTGTTACCCTTTCTGGTTTTTGGGATTTTCCTTTCCCTTTCTGTAATTACATTATACACTAAATCGCGTGAATAATCAATAGGCAATACGCACAAACTTTCGTGAATAATTCTGTTGATTTATGCACTTGACAACGTGCATAAAATATGTTATAATGGTAATGTGAAAGAGGGTGATTAAATGCCGTTTAGGTATGATAAACTTTTTGCGTTGCTTAAAGAGAGAGGGATTTCCACTTATAAAATCCGTAAAGAAAATCTTATTTCTCAAGCCGCATTAACTAAAATGAAAAACGGAGAGGGGAATATTGACACCCGAACGCTCGAACGGTTATGTGAACTACTTCACTGTCAACCGGGCGACTTAATGGAGTATGTCAAGGAAGGTGATGAAGTGAATGATATTTGAGGATAAATTCAAATTAACGCCCGAGCAAAGCCTTTTTCTTGCCAAAAAGAAATGGGACGAGAACATCTACTGCGGTATGCGAATGGAAAATAGAGCCGTTACTTTTCCGCAGACCCAAACCATTCTGAACGGCGTGAACGTTCCAAATGTGCAGCTTGATGATATTCAAGCAATCCTAAATATGCGGGACGTGTGGCGGTATCTGCTGGGTACAGTAGACGTACCGATAACGCTTGACTATTTATGTAAACTTAACGAGTTTATTGCACGAAATGAGGCGTTAGAATGGGGGAAGCTGCGAACGGGAACGGTCAGCATTTCGGGAACGGATTACACTCCCCCGATACCCGAAAAAGGACAAGTTGAAAGCGAGCTTGCCCAAATCATCTCCAAAGGCACGGCGACCGAACAGGCATTAAACGCTTTCGTTTGGGGTGCACGAGGGCAATTTTTTTGGGACGGCAATAAGCGCACAAGTATGACGCTCGCTAATAAGATATTGATTTTAAACGGCGTGGGTATTCTAACAATAACCGATAAGCATATGGAAGAATTCAATACGCTGTTATGTGCATTCTACGAATATGGCGACAATACTGAACTGAAGAAGTTCTTGTACGATAACGCTATTCAGGGCATTACGCAATAACACTGCCGCTCTCCGGATCGGGGAGCGGCACATTGTTTATACGCAAAATCAAATATCGCGCTAGACGCTCATATTTGCGTTTTAAGGAGATTTATGCGCTTGGGGGTAATTCATTGCCGACGCACAAGAGCTGCCTTAAACGCGAAATTTGAAGGGTCAGCGGCGATTTGGCTTTTCAAGCTCCAAATACCGCAAAATATCCCGCCGTGCTTCATCGCAACCATAGCACACAGAAACCGCGTAGCCGCTCGCCTTAATGCTCTCAATCCAACCGCGCTGATAGTCGGACAATCTGCCGCGCGGCGCTTTCAATTCGATAAACAAGCCGTGACAGCCGCCGCGAGGAACGGGTAAAAACAGATCGAGAACGCCTGCCTTTGCGCCCATTCGCTTAAATCGAGCGGCTTCACGCACATTTCGCTTACCGCCGTTGGTAATATGGAAGATAAGCGATAATTCGGGGAACTTTTCCGATTGTGCCGCCGCCCATTCCATAAGGCAAATTTGTTCGTTGTCCTCAATATGGTTCATCTAATCACCCCATAAT
>CAJTMU010000150.1 GCA_910577365.1 uncultured Oscillospiraceae bacterium
GTCCTCGGTGGAAAAGCCAAGCTCCGCAAGCTTGTCCGCCGCCTCCGCGGGAAGCTCATCGAAAACGGCGCTGATAACCGCCTTGGGCGCGCCCGTGCGGACGATATCCTTTGTGGTGCGCTGCCCAAGAATAGCGTTGATACCGCCTATGAGTATACTTTTACCCGCGCCGGTTTCGCCGGTAAAAACGTTGAATTTATCATCAAATGTCGCGTCCACCCGCTCGATAACCGCGAGATTTTCAATAGAAAGCTCCTTAAGCAATACGTCACCCCCGTACATCGGTTAATCTTTATAATGTTACCTAAAGACGATTATTTAGAAAAAATCTAAAATTTTTCACCGCGCATACTCCGTTCCGCTTCGCTTCACTACGCGTCCCGGCGAAAACCGTGCAGCATTTGCCATTCGGCAAATGTTCAATTTTTTGAAATTTCATGCGACTATGTTGCGCGGCTAATTAACTTTTTCACAAATCGTTGCCACAACTTTCCGCTTTCGACTGTCAGATGTACATAGTCTTAAGCTGCTCCACCAGCTGTATGGCATGCTTTTCCGAGCGCGTCAGCGCGAAAATGGTATCATCCCCCGCTATCGTTCCCACAACCAGCCCAAAGCTCTTTTCGTCAACTATCTTGCAAGCGGCAGGAGCCATTCCAGCATGACAGCGTATCACCACCGTGTTGCCCGCGTAGTCCACCGAAATGACCGATTGGGCGAAAATGCTGTTGTGCCGCTCGGGAGAAGCCGCTCCCACATAATAGCAGTTAGCGCCGCTCTCCGCTATGCCCTTGCGTATCTTAAGCTCCCGCATATCCCGCGAGATGGTAGCCTGCGTGGCGGTGATACCCGCCTCGGCAAGACATCGGCGCAGCTCCTCCTGCGTTTCGACCTCTTTCTCAGATATTATTCTCAGCAGCGCCGCCTGCCGCTGTCGTTTCTCCATAGCGGATTTCACCCCTTTTAGTTATTGGCTGACAGTATATTTAGTTTCACAGCAATTTTTTCTCCCTTTTCAGATTGGTGTTGCTGAAAGTGGTTTCGACAAACTATTCATTAAAATATCCAAAGCGGGCAGCTATTCATTGGTGGAGGACTGCCCAATAAATGTAAATTTATCAGTCTATAACTAAGTTCTCCATTGATTTTTGACCTGTCACTTGTTCACCCAAAAAATTCGCCCATTTTTCTGTAAAAAAAGAAAAATAGGATATACTCTTTGACCTTCGTTTTGTATTAAAACAAGGCAAAAAGCCCCACAATGTTGATGGTATCCCTATTATGATCAGATATAATGGACCTAAAATAAGTGACTGTATAGTATGACCGTATTCATGCACAAGAAGTCGTTGAAAAAGCTCATATATTGTATATTCATTTTTCAGCTTATCATAAAAATATGGTTCTTTTGTTACAAACACAAACATTCCCAAAGAGACGCTTGACTTAGCATTCCACTCGGTTACAACTGCACCGTGATAAAAATAATGTCTGTCTGAGAAATAAAAAATAAAATAAATCAGACCTAATGTGGATTGTACGACACCCCAAGTGCATTGTATCAAATAATATAAAGCAATTCGCATAATGTCATTCTCCAATAAATTTTGATTTGTTGACCCGATTATAACACAAGGCTTCTGTTATATCAACGTGCCTCTGTGGAAACCGACGGAGTAATACCCCGACAACACTTATCTTAAAAGAGACAATTTTTTTGCCTTGACGATAAGGTAATTTGATTTGAGAAAATCCTTTACCAGTTCCGGACGCTTTTGCAGCGCATACTCGTCGGGCACTGGTTCACATATCTCCTCAATTGTAAATCCTGCCGCGATTACCGCGTTTATTACCTCCGAAAAAGTCCGGTGATATTTCTCAACACTATCCACAAACCACTTCACCGTGCGTTTTCCGCCGCGCTGATAGTCGGAAAAGGTCCATGACACGCGGTTTCCGTTTTCGTCATAATTCCAATGACCTCCGCCCACAGTCGCTGTAATAATAGGGTGCTCCTGCGAGAAAAGCAGCGATCCTCCCTGCTCCGTCAGCGCGTATATCTCCCTCATAAGCCGCGGGAAATCTTCCGCGTAATGCACCGCCAGCGAGCTGTAAACCAATCCGAAGCCGCCCTTCAGCTCCGATAGATCCGACATACTCATTCGCAGATAGGTTATTTTTTCGTGGGAGCAGTTCTCCCGCGCCAGCTCCAGCATTTTCTCCGAGAGGTCTATTCCCGTGACGCTCTCCGCGCCACGGTTCACGAAATCCAGGCAGTTCCCGCCCGCGCCGCAGCCAATATCCAGTACTCTTTTACCTTTTATATCGGGCAAGAGTCTATGCATAGCGGGCTGCTCCAACAAAACATTGAGATTATCATCAGTCTCCCTCAAAGCCTTATATCCCTCGAAAAATACGGGATCGTCAAAAATATTCTGTTCCATAAATCTCCCTTATTTTAATTTGAAATTTTTCGAGACCCGCCCAACGCGGCTCATTCCGTTTCACTAAGTAAGCCGAGAAAAATTTCCTGCGGCTGCCTTGTGCTGAACAAACTTTAATCTATTTAAGCGGCTGCATAAGCTTGCTGCGCACCGAACCGTAGAAACCGCCGCCCGCCTCGATTAGCCGCAGGGTCTTCGCGGAGCGCGTGAGCCTTATCTCGTCCCCCTCGCCGAAAGAAATGTCGTTTTCTCCGTCGATATCCACGGTCACGCGGCTGCCCTGATATCCACGCACGCTCACCGTTACCTCCTGCCGCGCGGAGAATATCATCGGGCGGTTGAACAGCGTGTGCGGACAGAGCGCGGTAAACTCTATGCATTCAAGTTCGGGGGAGAGTATCGGTCCTCCCGCCGACAGCGAATAAGCGGTAGAGCCTGTGGGGGTGCTCATTATTACCCCGTCTGCGCGCAGGTGCGATACCTCCGCGCCGCCGCAGAACACGCTGAATTCGGGGAGCTTGCTGCCGCTTTTGCGGGCTATCACCACGTCGTTTAGTACGGACTTTACATGGCACGAACCGTCCGCGCGAACAACGGCGCAGTCCATAAGCATTCTGCGGCTGATGTTACCCTCAGTGAGCAGCCGCGGAATCATCTCAATCTCGCCGCGCTCCAACGTTGCCATAAAGCCCAGTCTGCCCATATTCACACCCAAAAGCGGTATGTCGTATTCAGCCGCGGTCTTTCCCCATTTCAGGATAGTCCCGTCACCGCCTATGGTAACAATATGGGTACACTCTGCAGGGGAATCCACATTCACTGCGGAAATATCGCTGCCATTTCCGCTACCGTTCGTCACACAGGGAGTTATGCCTCCTTTATCCAGCATACGGCAGATATCACGAGCCAGCCCGACCGACTCCATATTCATCTCATTGTAGCCGATAAGAAC
>CAJTMU010000151.1 GCA_910577365.1 uncultured Oscillospiraceae bacterium
GATCCCAGATGATAAAATGGTGCTATTATCCGCTGAACAGTAAATAATATAAATTATATTACATTATAGGGAGATGATAACACGGACAGTGGAGATTAATAATGTAATAAGGAATAATGATTTATAATAAGGAGTCTTTATGGAAGAAATGATTTCACGCGCAGAACATGAGGAGTTTTGCAGACGTCTTGATGCTGAGAACTGTCGTCAGAATGCTAGATTAGATGAGTTGGAGGCTACTGTTGTACAAATAAATTCACTAACAGTTTCAGTTGAAAAATTAGCAGTTAATATGGACAGTATGGTAAGAGAACTTACAGAACAAAATAGTAGACTCAGAGAGATAGAAAGCCAAGCCGGAGCAAATTGGCGCAAGGTCGTAGGCAGTGTAATTACAGGCATCGTTGGCGCACTGGTTGGGGTGCTTATGGTTAAAATGGGATTGTCGTAATAAAGAAAGAGTGATTAAATATGATTACATTCAAAATAAATAGGTCTGATTGTTTTGATGAGAAAACAAATGCTATTACTATTCGGCTGGGAAATTCGGCTGAAATCGACGCCGTTTTAGTCGACGAAAACGATAGCGAAATAATTCTTGGTAATGACGATTACATTCTTCTTTACGTTGAGAAGAGAAATAAAGAGTTCGTTTACAAAAAGGTGTTCTCGGGTAAGGACTACAATGAGGAAGGTTATCTTTCGATTAAATTGAAACCCTCTGATACTCTTGGGAAGTTTAAACCCAATGAAAACACATATCAATATGGATTGAGCCTGATTTTAGCGGATGGTGGCGATGAAGAAGATGTTTATACTTATGTTCAAGGAAAATTTATTGTTCTTCCCAGCATAGGCACTTTAAAGGATATTACAGATTAAGGTAAATCAAATTCACATTTTATTTTGCTTTAGGCAGGTGATTATATGGCAAAAACAGCGAGTTTAATAACAAAAAATTATGATACGCAGGTATGCTCGATTGCAGTAAGCGACCCTTCTGTGATATCCGACTTACCCACAACTACTCGTGGAGGTGTCGGAGTACTGCGAAATAACCCCTCATTCCTATATGCAATCGCAATGGGGTCAACTTGTATTTGCAAACGAGGAAGCAGTATTGAAAAATACGTATTGTTTGACGACGGCTGGATTAAGGATTCAAGTTCTTCCGCAAGCTTGGGAGGAACGCCTTCCAGCGGAACAGACGTCGCTACAGATGAGGAGGTTAAAGATATATTTAATCTAAATTAAGTTTATCTGTTTTTGGACAATGGTAAATGGGTTCCCCATTTATCATACAGTATAATTTTTGGATAATACCGTAATGGACGGTATTGCATATATTTTTGGGAGGTATTTATTATGGCTAATGAGAAACTTGTAACTTTGGAACAACTTGGTATCGTTAAGGCTTATATTGACATCAAGGACGAATCGGCTATTAAGTCTGCGGCATATGTAGACAATAAAATCAGTTTGTATACTACTACTGATAAGAGCGGTACTGCGGCTGTAGAGATCGATTTGCCGGAGGAGATGTTCCTCGATCAGACGAAAACAACCTTTGTGGGTGAGTTTGAATGGAGCGATGCTGCCTATCCCGGTTCTACTAATCCCAGCCTTAATGGCAAACCCGTTCTTGTACTTGCTGTTAAGGGAGACAAGACTGTAACCTACTCGTTCATTTCTATCGAGAGTGTTATCAAGACCTATGTCGGTGAGGATTCCGAAACTGTGGACGTAACTGTTGCTGACGGAAAGGTTAAGGCAGATGTTAAGATTTCTGCCGATGGGGGGAACGCGCTTACTATAAAGGCGGACGGTCTGTTTGTTGCGACTGCGGACAAGTCCGAAATTACTTTTGCTACAGATGATGAGGTTCGTGAACTGTTCAAGACTACCTGATTAACAATTGTTTGCATAATCGATTTTTTGTCTTGATAAGCTACTTCCGAGGCATTAAGGAGGGGGGGGGGAATTTAATGGACGAACCTACAAAAAAAGTCGTTGGACTTGACGCCTTAAATACTTTTAAATCCGAAATTGACAAGGAAATAGTTGCTCAAATAAGTAATGTTTCGCCATATGATATTGGCGCTATAACGGGAATAAAAATCGGTACCGTTACGACAGGCGCTGCGGGAAGTAAAGCTTCGGCTGAAATATCTATTATCGGTACTGTTGCTATGCTAAATCTAACTATACCCAAAGGCGACAAAGGAGAGACAGGGGTGTCCGGAACAAACGCAACAGTAACCGCCACTGCGTCACAAAATGCTAATGGCTTAATGTCAGCATCTGACAAAACGAAACTTGACGGAGTTGCAACAGGAGCTAATAAATATGTTCACCCTACGACCAGCGGAAACAAACACATACCCGCGGGCGGCGCAAGCGGGCAGATTCTGCGCTGGAGCGCGGACGGGACAGCCGCGTGGGGAGCGGATAACAATACCACCTATTCCGCAATGAAAGCTGCTACCGCTTCCGCCGCGGGAGCCGCCGGACTTGTTCCTGCTCCCGCCGCAGGAGCCCAAAACAAATATCTGCGCGGGGACGGAACATGGCAAACTCCGCCAGACACAAATACAACTTACGGTAACGCATCAACTACAGCGGCTGGTCTTGTAAGCGCAGGCACACAGACCTTCGCAGGGAATAAAACTTTTAACGGTTCGGTAATATGCGGAGGGGCAGGTGCCACCGGAACGGCACAGGCTCGAAACATCTACGCGGGAACATCCGACCTGACTGCGGGAACGTCGGCGCTCTCTACGGGCACAATATACATCATGTATGAGTAAGGAGGAACGGTTTGAGCGGATATATCGGGGTTGGAAACAAGGCAAGAAAAATAAAAAGTTGTTATATCGGCATTGACGGTAAGGCACGGAAAATAAAGAAAATGTACGTCGGAATAGGCGGGAAAGCACGGCTGTTTTATAATTCAATGAAACTTCCTGAAAATATAAGCGGTGAATATATAGGGAAAAACAATGCTCCCGTGCAAATTGCAGAGTTTACGCTGACAGGCGCTTGCAACTGCACGATAAAACTGACTGATATCTACATAAAGTCTGGGAGTTCAGCCAAGGTATCAATAATGAATATCATTAAGAGTGGAAGTTCTGTGTTTAACGTCGGCAACAGTGAAGTTACAAATCACCCCTCATCATTATCCGGCAATACGAGACTTGAGCAGGGCAGTTATACAGTAACGGCTGCATGCTTTGGCGTTACCGGCGGACAAAGTGGAGTATCATACTACTCTGGCTCAATGAATTACAGCATTGAGTTTTCGGAAATATAAGCAGGACACCACTTCTTGCCATAAACGAGATTTGTGCACTGCTTATCTATATCAGTGAAAGTATTTCCT
>CAJTMU010000152.1 GCA_910577365.1 uncultured Oscillospiraceae bacterium
TAACCTTATAACCCATACCCTCCAAAGTAATGATCATGGAATCGTCATATTCCCCATATGGCGCGCGGTAGAGGTCCGGTTCCTCACCTGTTATGGAGCTTATTTTCTGAGCTGCGCTCCTTGTGTCAGAGATAAGGTCATTCACATTTATCCCTTCAACGTGGGGGTGCTGGTCAGAGTGGTTCTGAATCTCATGCCCCGCGTCGTGAAAAGCTCTCACGTCGTCGGGGTAGCGATCGCACCAGTCTCCCGTAATGAAAAAGGTCGCTCTCGCTCCGTATTCATCAAGAATATCGATAAGCTCATCTGTGTTGGAGTTTTCCCATGCAACGTCAAAGGTAAGCGATATCTTTTTGTCACCGCGCTCAACGTTGTAGATAGGGAGCATTCGCTCGGCAGCGTGCGTCCCCACCGAAGTGACAATCGCCACGATACCCACCGCGGCGGTAGCCGCAGCAAGTGAGGAAATGGCAACTATCCTCTTAATTTTTTTCTTGGTAAAAGTTATCATACGCATAATATCCCTCCGTTAATGGCAGTAAAGCCTTTTTGTCAGAATATATGCTATGTTCGGGACAAATATGACGAGCTTTGCTGAAAACTGTATAAACAAAAACAGCCCGAAACAGATCGTTTCAGGCTGCCGTAAGTCAAAATCTATCCTTGAAAATATTTCTTATACTTGTTATATTCCCAGAGCCTTCTTAAGCTCATTTGTTCTATCCGTTTTTTCCCAGGCTACACCAAGTTCCTCCCTGCCCATATGCCCATAAGCGGCAAGCTGCTTATATTGGGGCTTTCTGAGGTCCAACGCCTTAATAATAGCCGCAGGGCGAAGATCGAACACTTTGCATACCGCCTCGGCAATCTTTTCGTCCTCTACCTTGCCAGTGCCAAACGTGTCAACCATTACCGACACCGGACGAGCCACGCCGATAGCATATGCAAATTGCACTTCTGCGCGCTCTGCAAGACCCGCTGCCACGATATTCTTTGCAACATAGCGCGCCATGTAAGCCGCCGAGCGGTCAACCTTAGTCGGGTCCTTGCCAGAAAATGCACCGCCGCCGTGACGCGAGTATCCTCCATATGTATCAACAATTATCTTTCTTCCGGTAAGACCGCTGTCACCCATGGGTCCTCCGACCGTGAAACGACCCGTAGGATTGACATAGTATTTGGTTTCTTCGTCCAAAAGTTCGGCGGGTATGGTAGGCTTTACAACCTTTTCTATAACGTCCGCCCTGATTTTTTCCAGGGTAACGCTGTCCTTGTGCTGTGAGGAAACGACAACGGTATCTACACGTGTCGGTTTTCCGTTGTCATACTCCACCGTAACCTGTGTTTTCCCGTCGGGAAGAAGATAATTCAGCTCCCCGCTTTTGCGAACCTCCGTCAGCTTTTTAGCCAGCTTGTGCGCCAGACTTATCGGCATGGGCATAAGCTCAGGGGTCTCCGTGCAGGCATAACCGAACATCATTCCCTGATCGCCCGCACCCGTGTCATTTGCGTTCTGTTCCCTTCCCTCAAGCGCGTTGTTTACACCCATCGCGATATCGGGCGACTGCTTGTCAAGTATCGTGTAAACCGCACAGCTGTTTCCGTCAAATCCATATTCCGAGCTGTCGTAACCAATGTCGCATACGACCTTGCGCACTATTGATGTAATATCAATCTGCGCATTGGTGGTAATTTCACCCATAACCGTGACCACACCAGTAGTAGCAGTGGTCTCGCAGGCAACTCTCCCCATAGGGTCCTGTGCCAGAATTGCGTCCAGAACCGCGTCGGAAATATTGTCGCATATTTTGTCGGGATGACCCTCCGTAACACTTTCGGAGGTAAAGAGCTTCTTTGTGATCATACTCATTTCCTTTCTTTTTGTCAGATACTCCCGTTCCGCGCAAACAGGCTTTAATCTGCCTATGTGGCGGTCGAAACGTTTGCCGAATATAACAAAAACTCACTCCTTAAGGAGTGAGCGCAATCGCTTTTTCACTCCTCATCTCTCGGTCAGACCGCAGGAAGTAGCACCTTTTCCCGTTACGGGATAGGTTGCCGGGCTTTATAAGGACCAGTCCCTCGCTTTTTCAAGCTAAAGCCACTCTTGATAAGGTTTTTGTCGATATATAGTATATCATATTTCTTTCCCCGTGTCAAGACTTTATCTCGGTATATTTAAAATTATTTCAGCAAAATTTATATATGTTTCCAAGCATTATTGTCATTTGCACAAAATAAAAAACGCCGCAAAATACCCTGCGGCGTTTATAAAACTCATATGTCAGTATGCTGCCTTAACCAATCAGTTCCGACAACCCTCAGGACTGAGGTATGTCATGGGAAGGATGAGCTGCTACCTTTTTGATCGCTTTGGAAATAGCTATGGTAATATCCGCAGAATTTTGGATAATTCCTGCATCAAGCTTTGAAAAAAGCTCGCCATTATGGGTATTCACATATTTTGAAGGCAGGCTGTTCAGCGCAATAGCCTTCATATCCTCAAAGCAGCGTTCGCATTTGCAGCAGGTTTCGCCCTCCAGCATCAATCTGAGTTTATCGTCTATAAGACCTTCCATTGTATTAACAAGTGCCATTGTATGACCCTCCCACTATATACCTATTGTATATATTCTACAACATTTTAATAGATTTGTCAATAAGTTTTTGTGTTTTTTTTAATAGGATAGCTGGGAGTTGCCAAAACGCATTCTGCCGATATGCACAATCGGTCGGAAACATACACGAAAACCAAAACAGGAATACGTTGCCAAAAGCCTCTAAGTGTAAAAATCGAGCACATTAAACTGATTTCAGACTGCCACCGAAATACACCACCCCAAAGTGACATAACCAAGGCTGCCTAAAAATTGCGAAGTATAAAGCTTTTAAAGCAATCGGTGACAGTCCGTGCACAAATTACCAACACCTCAATCAAAAACTATAAAGGTTTGCTCAAGATTGCAACGTATGCTCAAATCATCATGCTGCATGCTTTATAAAATCTATAAAGCGGTATGGAGCTTTCAGAAATAGCTGAATGGTGTTTAATCACTCTATAAAAGCGAATTTGCAAAGCAAAATTTTCAATAATCAGGAAATAATAAAAATACTGCACACAATCTCAAGCGCTTTAATGAAATCAACGAAAATTTTGCCGCAAATTTGCTTTTAAGCAGGTTTGCAAACGCCACGCAGACAAGTTTTGTACAACAACATCATGATTGTACAGCAATACACCGGTTTGCGTAAACCCTTATGTAAAATGGTTGAGCTTTAAGGTAAACCGTGCTGTTATCTGAAAGCAGGAACCGCATTGGCGTCGCGCGTCTTGAATTTAA
>CAJTMU010000153.1 GCA_910577365.1 uncultured Oscillospiraceae bacterium
TGGTGGAAGTTATAGGGCTCGAACCTATGACCCTCTGCTTGTAAGGCAGATGCTCTCCCAGCTGAGCTAAACTTCCACATCTTGCCGCCCCTTTATCGGAGCGACTATTATATTATACACACTTCTCTTGAAAATGTCAAGCGTTTTTTTAAAAAAAATTAAATTTTTTTATTATTTTTATTTAGGTGTCGAAAAATGTTAAAGCAGCCTATCGTTCTTTAAAATAACATACTCACCGACCTGAGCATCATATCTTGAATAGTCCAGCTCCATCATGTTATATAAATATTGTTTCACTTCGTCCGTGGCAGAAAATTTTGTTGCCGCATAGGGAGATTCAGGATTGGTTTTTTCAAACAGCAGATAACCATCATCTGATTCAATCAAGACCGCCGCATGAGAAGCGCATATTCTTTCTCCGCTTTGCGTCCAAAAAGTTATCAGAGAAAAGGCATTATCTGCAAAGGATATTCCACGCTCACCCCATCGCTCCTGTATAGCCTCAAACATTTCCCGCTCGCCGCATTCACCTTTAATTTGAATCGGATCAAAAAGCGTAAAATAATTTGCTATTGTATTTTCGCTCCAATCGATCAGCGGAAACGGCACATACTCCTTATGTTCTCCCTCTTCCGCCTCACGCCCGAACAAAATATCACCGTCCGTATACAGCCACGCCGTGTCCGAATCCCAGCAGTCAAAATTTTCTTTTGAAATAACTTTATCTATGGATATATTATCCTGAACTAATTCATATGCTGCGATTCTGCAAAGTATATCATGATAATTCCTTTTATTGTTTTTGTACCACTCAACGGACATCGGATAATAATCCCCATAGTCAACCGTCGTTCCGTCTATCGTGATAAAATCACCTGCCAGTGAAAAAGACGGGCACTCTCTCATGCAGTCATTATAATCCGATACCCAATTAAGAACATTGTCAATATATTCTGTCTGTATGCCGCATTTTGCCAAAATATCCCGTATCTCGCTGACAGAAGAATCACTGTCTAAATTTGTATATGTCAGTTTATCGGAAAATATAACTTTTGTATCCTGAGTTTCAATGCTCTCTTCTTCAAAACTGCTCCCCTGACTTTCTTCCATTTCCGCAAGCAATTTTTCTGTATTTCTACAAGCAGAACAAAACAGCAAAACCAATGCCGTAAATAAACAGGTAATCTTTTTCACTCACATTAAGCCTCATTTCATTAATATATTTAATTTTATAGCTTCAGCAATTTTCCGCCAGACATTTCAACTCCTCCGCGGAAAAACGGTATTTCTTATTGCAGAAATGGCAGCATACCTCGGTTTCCTGCTGTTCCTCCGCCAGACGCTCCAGCTCGGCTTTTCCGAGAGAAATCATCACGCGCTCTGTGCGCTCATGCGAACAGTCGCAGTAATACCTTGCGTCCCAGCTGTCAAGAATTTCACCGCCAAGACCCTCAAGAGCCGAAAGCGCGATTTTCTCGGGGTCAAGTCCGTTTTCCAGCATTTCGGTTATTGAATCCATATTTTTCAGATTTTTTTCTATGCAGTCCACCGCGCTGTCCGCCACAGGAGGAACGAGCTGCACCATAAAGCCGCCCGCTGCCTTTACCTCTCCCTTGTCAAAAACCGCTCCGAGAGCGCAAACGGTGGGTATCTGTTCACTCACGGTATAATACGCGGTCACGTCTTCCGCGATATTTCCCGAAACAAGCGGGATCTGTCCGCAGTAAGGCTCTTTAAGCCCCATATCCTTAACTACCGTCAGAAAGCCGTCTCTGCCGACAATCCCCGCCACGTCCTGCCTGCCATCGGCTCTCGAGGGAAGCTCAGCGTTGGGATTTCCCGCGCAGCACTTCACGTTTCCGCGATAGTCCGAAACTACCGTCAGCGTACCTGCCGCTCCGCCTCCGTTTATTCTCAGTGTAAGGGTATCCCCCTCATATTTCAACATAGCCCCCATAATAGAGCCTGCCGTGGTCATGCGCCCCAGCGCCGCCGTAACAACGGAGCTTGCATTATGCAGACGCGCAAGCTCCCTCACCATATCTGTCGAATCCAAAGCCGAGCAGAGAACGCTGCCGTCCTCCGACAAGGCTCTCACGATTTTTCCCATGATACCTCCTGATAATTAATTAATTTTTCTTGCAGCTATGAGCAGCTTTTCACTGTTGTCCTGCGGCGGTTCAAATGTCAGGTAATCATAAACCATCTCGACGCAAAAGCCCGCTTTGCCAAGCAACTCTGTCAGCTCTTCATGAGTCAGCGCAATCTCCCTAAAGCTTTCATACCCGCGCGAATAGCTGCCGTCCTCGTTTTCATAAAACAGGTCAAGCTCTATATTTACACCGTTGTCACCAGGGCAGAACGTATTGTTCCACGCGCAATATACCCCGTCAACATCGTAAATAAATGTATTGTCCGCAAGGATTTCGCGATGCTTGTACACCGTATTGACATCAAATACGAATATCCCGCCCGCGGTCAGATTTTGAGCCAGCTGTTCAAAGCATTTGAAAATTTCACCCTTGTCCGCAAGGTGGTTAACGCTGTCTAAGGTAGATATAGCTGTTTCTGTCGGGCTGTAAAGCTCGGTTTCGGTCATGCTCTGGCATATCCACCGCACCTTGCCGAACTTCCCCGCAGCAACCGAAAGCATGTCCGCTGAAGCGTCCGAACCTATAACCTCATACCCCATATCCGCCAGTCTTACGGTAAGGCTTCCCGTACCACAGCCCATATCCAGCAGCTTCTTGCCGCCGCCGAGAGACGTTATTATATTATTATAGTACTCAGCTATTTCGTCATACGGAACGTTCTCCGTAAGCAGATCATAGACCTCCGCAAATTCCCCGTAGCCTGCCATTACTTATCTTTCAACCTGTCAAACACTATTTCGTAGCCGCCCGCCGCCTGATAATTGAGCGTCTTGTTCACGCGGGATATCGTAGCTGTGGAAGCCCCCGTTTCCTCGACTATCTCGGTATACACCCTGTTCTCGCGCAGCAGCTTCGCAACCGTCAGCCGCTGGGAAATGGCTTTAAGCTCCTGCGGAGTACAGATATCCTCCAGAAACGCAACGCATTCTTTCTCCGTTTTAAGGGTAAGAAGGGCTTTTGCAAGATAATCAAGATTTACGTCCATTTTCATATAAAGTTCCTCCGAAAGGTTTATTTGATTATATTTTAGCATAATAAAGCTGAGAAGTCAAGAGCTGTTTAATTTTTTTAATTGATAAATAATAATTTGTTTTATTAAGAGCAACACTGCGACGAATCACCTAAAAACGAAGAGCCATAGGCGCTGAAAGCAGGCGTAAAGTGATCGCCCACGCATGAATTTC
>CAJTMU010000154.1 GCA_910577365.1 uncultured Oscillospiraceae bacterium
GAAATTTTTGCTCAGCAGCTGCTCGGATATTTTATCAGAATGCTCCGAAAATATCATCATAAACTTGCATTCCTGCCCGCCGTAAACCATAATGTCAATAATTTTCGACTGCACGAATATTGATATTATGGCATACATAATCACGTCAAAATCTTTGTATACAATAAATCCAAAAGCCACCACAAAGCTGTCCGTAATCAATACCAGCTTACCGAGCCTTACAGTCGGACGGAAACGTGTGACTATTTTGTTTATGATATCCGTTCCTCCAGTGGTGGATTCCCTCATATAATTAAGCCCCAAACCGAAACCCATCAAAAGTCCGCCGAATATGGCGGCTAAAATGCCGTTCCCCTCTTCAACGCGATATACCGGGATATTGACCATCACAACGTCCGTCATAACCGAAAGCACTACGACCGAAATAAGCGTCTTTATCATTATCTTTCTGTTGAGAAAGATAAACCCCAGAATAATAAGCGGAATATTTATCCCCGCTATAAGTACGCCTACCGGAATCGGTGTAATGCTGCTGATTATGACCGATACGCCCGTTACGCCCCCGGGCGCTATGTTGTTTGGCGAAACAAACATATTTACTCCCAGCGCGTATATCGAATTTGCAACAATTATCAGTAAAATATCCGTAACATACCTGAAAATTTTGTTTTCCCTTTTGCCGTGACCTTTATCGACGCGGCGCATAAATTCAAACCCCTTCTCTCTCACTCTTTCACCGTTGCCGACAACTCGGTCGGAAGCGCCTCGCATATGGCGCTGAAAAGCTCCTCCAGCCTGTCATACCGTCCGATAAGGCTAAGATAGCCAAAAAGCGTTTCAAGCGCAGTAGCGCGTCGATATTCGGAGGGCTTTGAGCTTTTTGGAACGGATATCCCGCCCGCATTGCGCCCCCTTCTTAAAATATCTGCCTCCCGCTCGGTCAGCATAGGCTCTATTACCGAAACTGCCGCGGACTGATACTTAGCCCTGACCTGCTCCACCGATAGATCGTGAAGCCGACCCGCGCTGGTGTTGCCGTATAAAACCACCCGCCGTCTCACTAAAACCTCATATACGCTGTCGCCGTAAAACGCCAGTACATTGGGGCTGTACCCCGCGGCTTCCTTTTCCGTCAACATAACTTTTCCTACCTCTTAATTTAAGAAAACGCCGATTAAAACAAAATCACACCGCTAAAACGAAGAAACACACAAAACCGATTGCTTTACTCATTGCCTTGATCAGCGATTTCTTAACTCCAATATAAAGTAAATGTAGCTGAATTCCTCGCCGTGGCGCTCAAACATATCTGTTTCCATGTCCAGCAGGCTGAGACCCGCAGAAACGTCACTGCTCTCGGGATTGGCTCTGCCATACTCCTTGGCGGCAAGGCTAAGCGGCTTATAGTATCCATCCCGCCAGTCGGACTTTGGAGCGATGTAAAAATCCCTTATACCGAAGTCCAGCTCTTTCGCCTTGTATACTACCGCGTACATCTGCTCAATTATACCGAACCGCCGTTCATAATACAGCCGCGTGTCTGGCATAGGCTCAATAAGCCAGCAAAGCGTCCGGTACACGGCGATCCCCTCTGCCATACGCTCTTTGAGCATATTCAGCCGCTGAGTTATCCCGTCGAACTCCACTGTACCGTTATACCATATAAAATCGAATCCGCCTTCAGTTTCCGGCAGCTCGAAAAGCTGCACCAAACGTGAATCAATACCGCTCTGCGCCGCCATCTCGACTCTAAAATCCTCTGAAAAAGCGGCTTCAAGGCTGTTGCATCTCTGCTGAACAAGCCGCGGCGTAAAAATGTCATCGCCCACAAACAGCGCTTTTTTCGGAGATATCTTCCCGCAAAGCTCCATAACCTTTTGTGTGGTATCCTCGCTTCCTGCCGAGGAGCGCTCCATGCTCCTCAGAAGCGTCCCAATGAAATTCATTCCATTCACCTATCTTAATTTGAATTTTCTGCACCGTTGCTAACACTGCTTTACGGCGTTAGTACTATCTACTGTGAAAACTCCGTTTCGCTTTACAGCACTACACATTGGGTTACAGAAAATTCCTGAGTATGCATTCAGTTTATATATGCATTTATCGCCGCCAGCAATTCCACAATGTTAAATATATTGTAAGCACTTATAACATTATTTTTTACATCCCATAGCGAAAAATCACCTTACATAATTAAACTCAAAATCATAAATTGAAACTACATCGTCCTCATGTATGCCCATGCGCTCCAGCTCGTCGATAATACCGCTTGACCGCAGCACTCTTTGAAAATACTGAAGGCTCTCGTAATCCTCCATATTAACTGTGTTCAGTATCGGAGCAAGAAACTCAGCTTCCACCACATAAACTCCGTCAACAATATTGATATTAAATCCGCGTCTGCTCTCCTCAATTTCATTAAGCTCCTCAAGAGTAAGCGGCTGAACCTCAAAACGCTTTGCAGGGGGAAGTTTCTCCAGCTGCTCCGTTACACAATCCATCAACGGCTCTATGCCCGCCGTCGTAGCCGCCGATATCTCAAAAAACGGCAGACCCTTTTCCTCTATAAAGCTCTTGAAAGCTGCTATCTGCTCCGCGCTCGCCATATCGCACTTATTCGCCGCAACTATCTGCGGTCTAACCGCCAGTTCCTCTGAAAAATTAGCAAGCTCCAGATTAATCTTTTCAAAATCATCACACGGATCACGACCCTCAATACCCGAAACGTCCACTACATGCACTATCAGCCGACAACGTTCAACATGCCTTAAGAAAGAATGTCCAAGCCCAACGCCCTCGCTCGCGCCCTCTATAAGCCCGGGGATATCCGCCATGACAAAGGATTTTTCTCCGCGCTTGACAACGCCCAGCACAGGTGTGATGGTAGTAAAATGATAATTGGCGATCTTGGGTTTGGCGGCACTTACCACACTAATGAGTGTGGATTTTCCAACGTTCGGAAATCCCACCAGACCAACATCAGCCAGAAGCTTCAATTCCAGAACAACGTCAAATTTTTCCCCGGGAAAACCCGGCTTTGCGAAGCGGGGTATCTGACGCGTGGGTGTCGCGAAATGCACATTGCCCTTGCCGCCCTTGCCGCCCTTAGCCACAACAACAGGCTCGTCATCGGAGATATCCGCCATAATGCGCCCTGTGTGTGCGTCCCTTATAACGGTGCCGCGAGGAACACGAATTACGGTAGGTTCCATTGATTTTCCCGAACAGCGCTTTGCGCCCCCCGGTTCTCCGTCGGGAGCAACATATTTCTTTTTGTATCTGAAATCAATAAGTGTGGAC
>CAJTMU010000155.1 GCA_910577365.1 uncultured Oscillospiraceae bacterium
ACGTACCAAGGTTACAGGGGTTCTGGAAAACGACCTTACGACCGCGCAGGACGGAAAGTGTCTTATGAGCGACATTCTGCGCGATGCGGACATAAAAGAGGGAGATATAATTTTTACCTCGGGAAAGAGCGGACTGTTCCCCGAGGATGTTATGATTGGAACGGTAATCGGCATTTTTGACGATTCCAACGGACTGTCAAAGCACGCCGTAATAGAGCCGGCAGAGAATTTTTTCAACATAACAAAGGTATATGCGGTGATCGATTTTGAGGGTAAGGGTCTGGACTTCCCCATCGATGAATAACATTTGGCGGGGCGGGATTCGGAGCAGTATTCGGACTGCAAATGACGGATTCCGTCCCGAAAATACATTTTGAGGATAAAAAATGAGTCGTTTATTCAGCAAACGCTCCCGAAAAAGGGCTTTCCGAATATTTACACGGTGGTTCTTATACGTGGTGCTTCTGCTTTGGTTCTATGTCTGTCAATGCAATCCGATAATACGCGGATACTGCCCGCTGCTGCTTATCCCTCTCGCGACCGCTGTCGCAATGTGGGAAGGCGATCTTTCCTCGGGTATATTCGGTGTAATCTGCGGGATAATGCTTGATACCGCAACGGGGAAAAATGTTGTTGGCTTCTCGGCGCTCTGGCTTCTTGCCGCCTGCCCGCTGATATCACTTCTGACACGTTTCTGGGTGAAAAAGAATTTTCTGAGCTATTTTATTTTCAACACCGTAACAGCTATAATAATGGCGGCTATGGATATGCTTTTTCTTCATTGGGTATGGGAGGGAGCGGAATCGGTTATATCTTTTCAGAAGTCGGTGCTGCCTGCTTACGGAGGAGCGATATTGTTTTCCGTACCCGTTTATTTCCTTATAAGGCTGATTTATATCAAATCTCTGCCCAAGGAGGAGCGCAAACTGGAGGAATCTGCGCAGAGCGCGGAAAATGCGGAGGAAGAAAGTTAATTATTTTAATGTATACTTACCGGTAAAGGTGTTCAAATAAGTGTCAGATGCTGCAAACACACATAATTTTTTGAAAAATAATACCAGAACCTCACTGCGCTTTGTGCAGTGAATTAAAGTACTTAAAATATGTTAATTTAAATCGGCAACAAAATCAACTGATTTATGTTTCTAAAATCAGTTGCCAGATGAACGATAACTTATGAATTGTACGCATACTGCTGTGAAAGAACAACGGAACGTCAGCGGAATGTGGCTTTCACAACATGTTTTCACAGACAAAATCGTTTTTTGTGTAATGTTCGGAAAAACGCATAACGCCTTATATTTAGCTTTGAGCAGAACCCCAGTTATTGGTGCGGAAAATTCTTTTAAATTAAGGAGATTAAAATGTCTAAAATATCGTCGATTATCAGATCCGCTGTTCTGGCAGGGACAGTTGTGCTGCTGTCGTTTATGTGCGGTATAAGACTGCTTCAGATACAGATTGCGGACGGTGACAAATATCTTTCCATGACCAAGGAGACCCGCACGGTCAAGCAGGAGATAGAGGCTGCCCGAGGTATAATAGTCGATTCTGGCGGTAACGTGCTCAACACGAATAAAATGATTTATAATGTAAATCTTCAGCGCGCCTCGCTTATCAGCGGAACGGAAAACGAAATAATTTACCGCATACTTACCATACTTATGAAAAACGGCGAGGAATGGAACGAAACTCTTCCAATAACCAGAGAACAGCCATATAAATTCAACGGCAGTGAAAGCGCGATTGAAGCGGTTAAAAAAAATCTGAATATGGGCGGCTACGCAACGGTAGATAATGTTATTTTCCAGCTGTATAAGGATTTTGATATCGACGAGAAATACGGCGATGAAATGCGCAGGTGTATCGCAGGCGTGCGATACGAAATGAAGATAAAGGATTTTTCACAGACAAATAAGTTTGTGATGGCTTCCGATATCAGCGAGGAAACGGTTCATGAGCTTAAGGAGCTTAGTTCCCTGCTGGAGGGCGTGGATATCACTGAAAGCTGGGAGAGGGTATATCTTGACGGTGATCTCGCGCCGCATATACGTGGCACTGTCGGGGCAATATCATCGGAAAAGTATCAAGAGCTTAAAAACAGCGGTTACACGCTGAATGATATCATTGGTCTTTCGGGTGTGGAGCTGTCGCTTGAGGAAGAGCTTCGCGGCGACCGCGGAGTTCGCATGATAACGCGCAACAGCAGCGGGGTGCAGATTTCCGACGAAGTTATAACCGACCCGCGGGCAGGTAATTCCGTTATGCTGACGATTGACAGCAATTATCAGCGCATGGTCCAGGAGATAGTGCAGTATCATATAGACTTTCTCCACTCTGTGCATTACACCACGGCGCACGACAGGCAGCACAGGGGTACGGAGTGCAATACGGGTGCGGCGGTCGTGCTTGATGTGAAAACGGGCGGCGTTCTCGCCTGCGTAAGCATTCCCGGGTACGATATAAACGATTATATCGAGAATTACAGCGAAGTACTGAACAGGGAATACTCTCCTGTTTTCAACCGTGCGCTTAACGGCTCGTTCCGTCCCGGGTCTACTTTTAAAACCATCACTGCTGCTGCGGGTCTTGCGGAAAGCGTAATTGACCCAAACACGCTTATAACTTGTAATAAAGTCTACACCTACTACTCGCCGTGGGAGCCAACATGCACGGACAGGCACGGCGCTATACCAGTGGACGAGGGACTTCACCACTCCTGTAACGTGTTTTTCTACGAAACCGCACGGCGGCTGGGTATTGACAGACTTGCGGGATGGGCGGAAAGATTCGGTGTGGGGCAGGATCTTGGCTTCGAGCTGAGTATGTCCACGGGACAGATGACCTCACTGGAGCTTTATGACGAGCTTGGTCTGGAATGGAACGAGGGCAACGTTATACAAGCGGGTATAGGTCAGATGGATACCGCGCTCACACCAATGCACTTGGCAGTGCAGGCTATGACTATCGCCAATAAGGGGATACGCTATGAGCCGCACATTGTAAAAGCTGTGTATAACTACGATTTTACTGAGATTATTTACGAAAAACAGCCCGTGATAGCAGAGGATATGTCAGATATGGCGGATATTTTCGACGTGGTGACAAAGGGCATGAAAAAGGTAAGCACCAATGCGAATTTCCTGATTGGAAGCAATTGGGTCAACATATACGACTATAAGGGTATAGGCGTCGAAAATGTTGCTACAAAGACGGGTACGCCGCAGACCTCGCTTACGGAATACAACTCCGCAATTATCGGCTTCT
>CAJTMU010000156.1 GCA_910577365.1 uncultured Oscillospiraceae bacterium
TGGGCGCTCGACAAGAACGAGGGTCTTGAGTTGGCGGAGTTCAACAGAGATTAAGACCAAACCGACAAAATAACGCATTATCCGCGGAGAAGGACGCTGAGTCTTTCTCCGCGGATTTTTTTCCGCACGGAATCATATGTATTGACAGCGGCAATCTACATAATTCACACCGCATATGTCATATAATATTTATGTACAAGTGTTGGTGAACGAGGTGAGCCGTTTGGTAATTTACGCGGATATTTTGGTTATTTTAAACCTGTACATAAATTATTTTCTGGTGAGGTCATCGGCTCTGCTGCTGCGCAGGGATATCAGCTCAAAGCGCTGTCTGCTGGCGGCTGGAATAGGCGCGGCGGCGGCTTTGACCGCGCTGCTGCCCGAACTGCCGTTCTGGGCGGTAGCGGGTATAAAGGCGGCGGTAGGCTGCGCGGTGGTTTTCGCGGCTTTCGGCAAACAGAAAAAAATCGATTTTGTTATATCGCTGCTTTGTTTTCTGGTGATAAGCTTTGTTTTCGCGGGGCTTATGCTGGCGCTTTGGACGTTTTTCGCGCCGTTCGACATGGTTTACAGCAACGGGATTGCCTATTTCAATATTCCCATTGCGGCGATAGCCGTTTTTACCGCGGCGGCTTACGGAGCAGTAAGAGCGGTGCGGTACTTTTCCGACAGGCGGCTTGTATGCCGCAGGGTATGCCGCGTTAAGATTACCATGAGCGGAGTGACCGTGGAACTCATGGGACTGGCTGACACCGGAAACGGTCTTTGCGATATTTTCAGCGGAAAATCCGTTATTGTATGCAGGCATGACAGCGTTAAGGAGATCATTCCCCAAACCGTCAGGGAGTATCTTGAGGGCAGAGCCGCGGACAATATAGACGGGATACGGCTTCTGCCTTGCAGAACGATAGCCGCCGAAGCTCTCATTCCCATATTTTCGGCAGCCGGTATAACCATAGACGGGAAAAAAGCCGACGGTTTTATAGGTATCACAAAAAATCCGCTGGGCGAAGGCATTGACTGCGTTTTTAATCCAAAAATAATTTCGTTGTAGCAGCTTGCTCTAATAGGGCGGGTACTAAAAAGGAGGATATCATGCTTAAATTTTTAAGGGGACTGCTGGAAAAGTGGGCAGCGCTGTTAAGGAGGGCGTTCGGTGAAGATCATGTTCACTATCTGGGCAGCTCGGAATCGCTGCCTGCGCCTCTCACCAAGGATGAGGAGGAAGCTGCGTTTGAGCTGATGAAAAGCGACTACGACAAGGCGCGGGATACTCTTATCGTACATAACCTGCGGCTGGTGGTGTACATCGCGAAAAAATTTGAGAATACGGGAATATGGCTTGAGGATCTTGTGTCCATAGGTACGGTGGGACTTATCAAAGCCGTTACCACGTTCAGCACCGAAAAGAACATCAAGCTTGCCACATACGCCTCGCGCTGCATTGAAAACGAAATATTGATGTACCTGAGGAAATACAGCCAGTACAAATACGATATTTCCATCGACGAACCGCTCAATGTGGATTGGGACGGCAACGAGCTGCTTCTCTCCGACGTGCTGGGAACGGAGAACGACTGCGTAAATTCGCATATCGAGGACGAAGTGGAAAAGCAGCTTCTTCACGAGGCTATCAACAAGCTCGGCGCAAGGGAAAAGCAGATAATGGAAATGCGGTTTGGTCTGAACGGCTGCAAGGAGCGGACTCAAAAGGAAGTCGCGGACGAGATAGGAATATCCCAGAGCTATATATCGCGGCTGGAAAAGCGCATTTTAAAGCAGCTTCGCGAGGAGCTTGAGAAAGTGTGCAATTAGAGGCATAAAAAGTGCAAGTCATATCCTGTTCTTTATTTTTTCAAGAGCACCCTTTTCAAGGCGTGACACCTGAGCCTGACTTATACCTATCTCCTTTGCTACCTCTACCTGAGTTTTTCCGCGGAAAAAGCGGAGGTTAAGGATACGTTTTTCGCGTTTTCCGAGCTGCTGCATAGCTTCCTTAAGAGATATTTCATTGAGCCAGTTCATATCGTCGTTGTGATCTCCTATTTGGTCGAGTACGTATATCGTATCGCCCGATTCGGAAAAAACAGGCTCATACAGCGATATCGGCTCACTTATTGCTTCAAGCGCTATCACTACGTCCTGACGCGGCACGCCTATTTCGCGGGCAATATCTTCTATCTTCGGCTCGCTCCCCTTCTCCGCGGTAAGACGCTCCTTTGCCTGCATGGCTCGGTATGCCAGATCGCGCACCGAACGGCTTACGCGCACGGGAGCGTTATCCCTTAAATATCGCCTCAGCTCGCCCATTATCATCGGAATAGCGTATAACGGTTGAAAATTAAAATGTGTAGTTGATTTTAATTTCACCGTCTGTAATTTCCACACGATCTATGCACAAGCGCAATGCTTTTTGCTTCTCGCTTATTGACATACTGTCCCATAGGTTTTTGAGGTTCCTGATAAGATGATTTTTTTCATTGATTACCGCAACGACTTCCCTTGACTTATTTTCATCGTCTAGAGCACGAGAAATTCTATTTAACTCGCTCTTGTTTTCGTTGATAGTCTGGAGCAACAATTCATCTTCGTTTTCTGCATAAAGGTTATAAAGCCGTTTGATCTTGGCAGTTAATGTGTCATATTTTTGTTTGAGTATATTTGCGGCACTTACCTTTATGTCGATTTGTTTGCCTGCCTGAGTTATGCTATCAGTCTTACGAAACAAATCATCAATGATAACCTTCTCAACATCAGGAGCGTTGTATCTTAGATTATCGCAATTGGGATCTTTGATTAACTTGGGACGGGATTTTTGTTGCGAGTAACAATACATTTTAAGATGATTGCCCCACTTTTGATAGCGAAGTTTTGCACCACATTTTCCGCAATATACAAGACCTGTGAGCAAATACTGTGATGTTGTGGTGCTCTTTACAGAGCGTTTGCGACGTTCCTCCTGTGCTATGAGCCAAGTATCCTCGTCTATGATTGCTTCATGTTGTCCTTCAAAAACTTCGCCGTTGTAATTTATTCTCCCAAGATAAGTTTCGCGGTCGAGGATATGTGCGATGTGTGTGTCATTGGCAACATCAAACATATCTGCAAGTTGTGTTAATGAATATCCTTGGATATAGAGGTCAAATATTTCTCGAACATCTTTGGCGTGCTCGTTTGGAACAAGAATATTTTTGTTCTGATCAT
>CAJTMU010000157.1 GCA_910577365.1 uncultured Oscillospiraceae bacterium
GCCCGCCAAAGGAAACACTATCCAAAGCATAGCAACTATTGCAAGACTGCCTTTGGTATACATTTCCTTTGATTTCGGTCTGACAATCGTCATGGGCAGCGATAAAACGGCAAGACCCGCGCCGACAATAATAAATGTCAGCGCGGTGCTATATTCGCCATAACAAAGACTTACCGCCGCAGGCAGCAGAAACAGCGCCGAACCGACCAATGTCATCTTTGATAAATAATGAAAAACTAAAGTCTTATTCATTTTACTTCAAATGAAACGGCAACAGCCGTAACCTCCGACGTATTTATTTTAATCCAGAATATCCCGAATATCTGAAAAGCGGTACTCTTTAGAAATTACAACAACTGAATCATTAAGCTCTATCATTGTGTTTCCGTCAGGAATAATCACATGACGGTTTCTTACTATGGAGCATATCAATATATTTTTCTTTATTTTCAAATCCTTCAGCGGCTTGCCTATAAGTCCGGGCAGCTTTTCTCTTATCTTGAACTCCGCGGCTTCGACACGGTTATCCACTATATGATATATTGACTCGATGTTGCTTTCGGTGTTGTCCAAGCTTCTTACATATGTAAGCACCGAATTTGTGGTCAGATATTTCGGCGAAATTATGCAGTCAAGCCCTATCTGACTTGTAAGACCGACATAGCTTTCGCGGTTTATTTTTGTGACCACCTTGGCGTTGGAATTGCTTTTAGCGTAAAGCGACATAATGATATTTTCCTCGTCAATACCCGTGATAGCCACAAATGCGTCCGCGTCCTGAACACCTTCTTCGGTCAGCATATCCTGATCGGTGCCGTCGCCGTGAATTACGGCGGCTTTCGGAAACAACTGCGCGAGCTGCCTGCACTTTTCAATATCCTTTTCAATTATTTTAACATGCATGCCCATGGCGAGAAGGCTTTTTGTAAGGTAGTAGCATATTCTGCCGCCTCCCACAATCATGCAGGATTTTACCTTATCTTTTATAGAACCGCACATTTTGAAAAACTGCTCGATATCCTTGTGCGTCGCCGCAATATTTATCCTGTCACCCGAGCGGAGAACAAAATTTCCGCCTGGTATGTATATCTCAGAATCACGCTGTACGGCGCAAATAAGGAATTTTATTTTAGTGCGTTTATATATATCCAAAAGACTGCAGTCAAGTATGGGCGAGTTGTCTGGTATCTTGTATTCCACAAGCTCCATTTTGCCCTTTTCAAACACCTCGACCTTAGCGGCGTCTGGAGTGATCAGCACGCGCAGTATCTCATCCGCCGTTATGCCCTCGGGATTTATGGCCATTGATAAGCCCAGATCTTCTCTTATAAAATCTATTTGCTTATAGTACTCAGGGTTTCTGACCCTTGAAATCGTCCTTTTCGCACCAAGTTTCCTTGCAATAAGGCAGCACAGCAGATTAACCTCATCGCGGTGCGTTGCGGCAATAACCATATCCGCCTTGTTTACTGATGCGTCCTTCTGAACGTCGGCGTCAATGCCGTTTCCCTCAATACACATAACGTCTTCGGTGTTTTGAATTTTTTCCAGCGCAACAGTATTTATATCAATAACCGTCACATCGTGACCCTCGTTAGAAAGCATTGAAGCAAGGCTGCTCCCCGCCTTGCCGTTGCCAATTATAACCATTTTCATAATGCCGTTCCTTATTTCCCATACAGGGTATATTTTTATATAGCATTATATATTATAGCACTTCTCATTTTTTATGTCAAGGGGGTAATAATATTGCCGTAATTTGTAATTTTAAGCTGCTAACTTCTTATACCTTTGATACCGAGAATATCCGAGGGTGATAATTTCATAAGCGCTTAAAACTCATGAGCGAAATATGCCCTAAGCTTGCCTGCAACAGGTTTTGCGTCTTTTTTCAATTTTTGTTATACTTACCGCATTGAAACGCACATACAGTACGTTTGCGAAAAATTGCCTTCAAATTAAGTGTAACCACATCAACCTCATACAATTTTAAGCTGTTTAAACCGAGTTGACAAGACTTTAATACAAAATCCTTTTTAAATGGACTTGGGGCTTCATTTCACCGTGCTGTCTGACCAGCAGTGACGGAGAACAGCAAAGTAAAATTCGGCATAAGCAAATATTCCTGTGCATAAGCTTTGTCCCAAAAGATATCATCTCACCAAAGTTGAATTTGTTTAATTCGACATTAAATATAATCTTTTATATTACTATACACTGCCCAAATAGCCTTTTGGTATTATATTTCGCATTCACTTGGGAAATTACTTTTCATGAGTTTGAAAAAAATTCAGTTTTTCTATAAATAGCCTGCATGCATAAGCGAATCCGTGTTCCCGAATACAATACTTAAGTCTTTTTACTGCCGAATAACGTAGCCTTTTGACAGGTACATTGTATCGGAGCTTACTATAAAGCTCAGCCCATTCAAAATAATCAAGAAAATCTTTTCCCACCATATCTTCGTCAATTTTACAAAGAAATTCCGCCAGCTGAATCTGATATTTTTCCTGTGAAATGCTGTCAAGTTTTCCATACAAACTAAAAACACCTATAATTTCTTGACGCATAATTGCGCGGCGCACTTCAATCAATTCGTTTCGGCAGAGCTCATCAACAATTTCAAAGGATTGCAGCTGTGCGGTGAAATGCTTTGGTTTTTGCGACACCAGCGATTCTGTCTGATTGATAGTATAAAGTACGGTCTGCGTCTTGACAAATATTATATGTTCAGCTTTTAATAGGCAATGGATATAAAACGAATGATCATTAACACATATCAACCGATTAAATTCTATTTTATTTTCCAAAAGAAATTCTCTTCGATAAAGACCGTTCCACGGCACGTCTGCCGCATGAATAAACCTATCTGGATGCTTGCGGAATTCAGGTTTTCTTCCAAGCAGCATGCCTATACCACTATTACAGGAAAAGTCATCGGCAAATACTTTTTTTGTATTATAATCGATGTAGTGAAATCTTCCCTTTATCATATCGGCATCTTTTGTATTTGCTTTATTATACAGGCTTTTCAGAACCTTCTCCGAACAATATACATCGTCCGCATCAATAAAGGTGACATAACGTCCCTTTGCCGCATCAATGCCCCTGTTTCTCGCAACACCGGCGTACT
>CAJTMU010000158.1 GCA_910577365.1 uncultured Oscillospiraceae bacterium
AAATCTGACCTCGCCAAATTCGGTTGGGCTGCTAATCCGTGGGTTTGGGTTATTGAATTTGAGAAAGTGGAGGTAACAGAATGAAAGCTAAAATAAAGATTAAACCGTGTCCGTTCTGCGGTATGGGGACGATAAAGATGTATCACGGGGTAAACGACATTACATTTTTCTTGTGCCAAAACAAAGAATGCAGCGCGCTTGTAAGTTTTGGCGGAAGCAAGCAAGTTGACAAAGGCGTAGTCGAGGCTGACGATCCGCTTAAAAACTGGAACAGGAGGGCATTATGACTAAAGAAGAATTAGCTGCAATGCTTAATAACAGGGCGTATCTTCACGAAACAACCCCTGAAATTGAGCAGCTTGCCAAAGATAACAATCTGCTGATAGTGTTCGGTTGCAGCGACGATCTGTGCGAATTCCGCGGGGCAATTTTTGAGGAATTTGATTGTTATGAGGGCGGTACGATTACCCACAATGATTTACAAAAGCCTATCAAGGCTTTATGGTGCTCCGACAGGGATTGCTCGTGGTCGTATGAAACGGAACTGCCACACGCAGAATTTAATATCTATGATGACGACGAGCTGTACTGTATCGGAATGGTGATTGACCTGAACAATAACGAACATGAGTATCGGGATTTCATTGAACAGGCGCTTGCGGACGGCATGTGCATGGAGGATATCAAGATGGTTGTCAGTGTTGTCAAGGAACTTAGGAAAAGGGGGCGGGAGAATGGCTGAATACATTGAGCGCGACAAGGTTTATGAGATTTTGAACAGTTTGCTTAACGACATTTGCGATAGCACCGAAACATCGGAAGAATTTGACGTTGGTTGGGAAACGGCGTTAGAACGCGCGAATGACAAAATAAACGACATTTTCGCCGCCGACGTTCGACCCGAGAGGCACGGGCGGTGGATTGAAAAAAGAGGTTATAATATTCCTCTGGATATGTATGATGTGAGTTATAATTGCAGTTGCTGTGGCAATACGGTTTATAAGAAATATGTTTTTTGTCCTCACTGCGGCGCGAAGATGGACGGGAAGGACGTGTGAAAATGGGATATCAACCTAAGATTATTCGCGGAAAAGTAAAAGATACCGGCTATCCGATAGACGGTCGAGAGCTTCTTTTCTCATTGTGGGATTATGACAATTACGAAAGCTATCATCTTGCCGGTTGGAACAACGAAGATGATGAAGCTGTTATGCTGACTATGCACCAGAGCGAGGAAGAAGCTGGACTCTGCTTATATGACAGTTCGGAGAGCTTCGCGAAAGCATGGAAAGCGGGAGAATACGAGCCGGAATGTACATTCTGCCTCGCTCCTGACAAGGTAGAAGTATTGGAAGTTATACAGGGGGAGAAGCGGTCAAACGGCGAAAGCACGAATATGGACGGGAAGGAGCATTCAAATGGTTAAGAAAAAATGTAAGCGTTGCGGCAAAGAAAAGAATATGATGTCGTGGGAAACAATGTGTTACGAATGCATGAAACTGAAAGCTCTTGAAGAAACACAAACAGCTATTCGCGAGGCAGAACCGGGCGAAAATGTTGATACATGGTCGGACGATTATGTTATATGCCCTTACTGCGGTGAAGCCCTTGAAACAGATGTCGGCTACCCGGATTTCCCCGAAATTTATGAAGATGGAGATCATGAATTGGAATGTCCCGAATGCGGAAAGATTTTTATTTTAAACACAATGGTTTCCTATTCATGGGAAACAGCCAAAAAGGACGGTGAGAGCGATGGATAGGCTGACAGCGACCATCAAGCTCCCTAAAGAGGGTGAATTTATATCTTGTACGGAGGAGCAGCTTGCGGAAATGAAGCGCGCTGATCGTGTTTCTCCAAGAGAAATCTATCGGCGGCTTCAAGCTTACGAGGACACGGGGCTTACCCCTGAGGAAATCACCGCTATGAAAGCAGACAACGAGAGACTGCACAGGCTTCTTGGCCAAACTGAAGAGATCGTGCAGTCCGCTGTGAGCACTCCAAAAAACCGGGATGGTGTTTACTGTAAAGACTGCGATTATTTCAATACAGACAGCGGTACATCCTATTGCTGCCATTCAAATATGAGCACCAACGGGCTTGACGACTGGTGCTGTCATGGTGTAAAACGAAAGGAGCAAGAATAATGCTTGAAACAATTACCCTCATAGTAGCTATATCCAGTGCAGTGGTAAATATCATATCTCTGCTTCTGGCGGTTAAAATCTTTTTTACTGCGGATAAACTGTTAGATGTTCAAGCAGAGCGCTTCGAGAACCTGACAAAGCTCTGTGTGGAGCTTGTGAGTGAAGCAATTTCAAGAGTGGCTGGTAAGAAAGAGAGGTAACGGAAATGGACGAGCTTAGAGGGCTTTGGTGCGGGAAGCGCATAAACAACAAGAACTAATTGATCAGGAGACACACAATGAAAACACTTGACGAAATAAAGCAAATCAAAAGCCTGCATTTAGCGGACACAGACATAGACGGCGGCTGCGGCTTCCTGTATCTTGGCGGGATAAAAGCCAGACCTGCAACGGTGGTATTTTCATGGGCAGGAGGTTGGGAACACGTGAGCGTATCATACTCCACTCGCTGCCCTACATGGGAGGAAATGTGCAAGGTAAAGGATATGTTCTGGAACGACGACGAGTGCGTGATACAGTATCACCCGCCAAAATCCGACTTTTTCAAAATCAACAAGCGCCGCCATCTTTCTGGCAATTTCCTCGGGAGTGGGGTATAATTCTTTGGGTATCATTCCTGCTTAGCCTCCTGTTCTGTTTTCCAAGGGAAATCCCTGCTCATATTTTCTTCACCGACTATCGGTATAAGGCTGTCTTTCATAAAAAGCGGAATGTCGTTGTACTCGCAATCGTCAATGATATTGTCTATCCATTCATTTTTGGGGACAACCTTACTTTTACGGTTTCCTGTTTCCGCTCCTACGATAACCCAACCGGTGATATTATCCAAGCAGAGGTGAATCCAACTGTCATATTTCGTGATATCTTCGAGAAGCGGTTCAACACTAAGAAAAAGATTTGCTTCTTGGCAGTTTCCAAGTGCGCGATTTGTTTGTTC
>CAJTMU010000159.1 GCA_910577365.1 uncultured Oscillospiraceae bacterium
ACAATAGGTTCCAAAGAATTACCGTTTTTGTCACAATAACAACCAACTGTATATTCCGACGCTTCTGTGCCTATATATTGCTGGATTATATAATCATCTAAACTGCGCACCAAATCCAAATCATCTTTTGTTTTTATTACAGATACTCCATTTGAGCCTTTTCCACAAGCGGGCTTTGCAACCAATGGATAACCAACCTTACCCACAAGGTGATTTACAGCATTCTCATCCCCAGACGCCGCAAAAGACGGATAGTTAAATCCCTGTTCTTTAAGCCACTGACAAGTAAGCAATTTGTTCTGGCCTATCGTCAACTTCTTAAAATCCGATACGATAAATTTTGCCTTAGTTTTATTTTTAAGGGTATCCATATGCCTTGCAAAAGCATATAAGTTTTCTTCAACACCTGTAAGAACAATATCTATATTTTTCTCATTACAAATATCAATTACCCACGAAATAAATAAAATATCATTAGCATATGGACAATTATAAAATTCATCACACCACAGACTTCCTACAGAATCAGAGACAACACAAGCTCCAATAATTTTTGCAGCTGTTCTTGAATGCTTTAAAGCCTTTAAAATACCTTGGCTGACATTACCGCTTACACCTAATACAAGTATATTATACATGTGTCCCCCTGAGTTTATATAATTAGTTAATTTAAAAAATCATGAACCGCCTTTGCAACAAATCCCGCCTGCTCCGCGGTCATATCCGCATACAGCGGCAAGCGCAAAACACGCTTGCCGTAATCCTCAGTAATCGGACAATCTGACGGATTCCAACCCAATTGCATTCCTTTCGGCGCAGAGTGCAGCGGAACGTAGCAGATATACGCACTGACTTCATGTCTTTTAAGTTCTGCAATAAGCTTTGTGCGAATTTCTTCACTCGGAAGGATAATATTATACATATGACCATTATGCTCAGCGTAATCAGGAACAAATTGCCTTATCAGCTTTCCCGATTTTTCGCAGTCCTCAAGCATAGCGTGATATGTATTCCATACATTAAGACGCTTTTGCATTATCTCATCATAACGCTCCATCTGTGCACAAAGGATTGCGGCAAGCACATCAGACGGCAGAAACGACGATCCTATATCGTGCCACGTATACTTGTCCACCAGTCCGCGCAGAACATTACGGCGGTTTGTTCCCTTTTCGCGGATTATTTCCGCGCGCTCCAAATATTTTTCATCGCTGATTACTATTCCTCCGCCCTCGCCCATCACATAATTTTTGGTCTCGTGGAACGAAAAGCACCCAAATTCCGTAATAGTTCCGCAGTATCTGCCCTTATACTTTGACCCTACCGCTTGTGCGGCATCCTCTATTACAAATAAGCCATGATTGTTGGCAATATCATTTATTTTATCATAATCACAGGGTATTCCGGCATAATCAACACAGTATATCGCCTTTGTCTTCGGCGTAATTAAGCCTTCTATCAAATTTTCATCTATGTTCATTGTATCTTTTCTGATATCGCAGAAAATCGGCTTAGCGCCTCTCAGCAAAAAAGCGTTTACAGTAGACGAAAACGTGAACGACGGAACAATTATTTCATCATCAATATCTAAATCTATTAGAATGGAAGCCATTTCAAGCGCCGTAGTCCCCGATGTTGTCAGCAGCATGCGCTCTATTCCAAAACGCTCCTTAAACTGATCGTAAACCCTCGCGGTATACTTTCCGTCACCCGAAAGCAAACCATTGCGCAAAGCGTCAACCACATATTTTTCTTCAAGCTCCGTTATGGATGATTTCGTAAATCTGATCATGCAAATCACCTCTTAATTATCATTTCTATATATGACGACTGCTTACGAATAGTCTTATAATTATTCATACGAGTCTCCGCCTTCTCGACACATTCCTCAAAATATCCAATCGATTTAGCAAATGCATCATCCGCGGAAAGCGTAAATTGTTGCTCCACATTGCCTTTCTTTACAGAAACCACCGGCTCATATCCATCAGGCGCGGTAAGAATACGGTTGGTAAAAATCGTTCCCTCGCTGCCCCATATCTCAAGGCTGCATTTATAGCTGTTGTCCATTCCGAATGCGACCTGAGCTGTAAGACCATCGTCATTTGTCAAAGTCGCACTGCCGTATATATCCACACCAAAGCCATCTTTTGTATTCAGATGAGACGCGGTAATCTTTGCTGTGTCCCCCAGAAAAACCGAAGCCAGCTTTACAGTATAACCACCGCAGTCCAAAAGAGCTCCGCCACCCAGTTTTTTATCATATCGAAAGTCGTTCGCGCCGCGAAAAGGAAATCCGAAATCTATTCTGATCAGCCTTATACTGCCAATCTCGTGCAGCTTGTTTTTTATCCAATCAAGCTGGGAATGATACACGAACATATAATTTTCGTGCACCGCGAGATTCATCTCTTTGGCAACATTCAACAGTTCCTCGGTATCCCCAAGCGAGGTAGTAAACGGCTTTTCCAGCAGGACATGCTTACCGCTTTCAAGTGCCTTTTTCGCCCATCTAAAATGCAGCGCGGGCGGCAGAGGAATGTAAACCGCGTCGACCTGTGTTGAGTTGAGAAGTTCACAATAACCGTCAAATATCCTACCGCCATATTCGTCGGTAAACTTCTTTGCCTTAAGTCTTTCCATCTCAACAAGTTCCTCAGTTGGTTCGCCTAACCACTCATCAGCGCTTGCTGAAGATATCCCAATAAACTCGAAGGATTTATTTTTCATTATCGCAGGCATAAATCTCCTGAATGCTATTTCCGATGGGCAAAGCACGCCGATATGTATCTTATTCATCTCACATCTCCAAAAGGGACAGCAAATTACGAAGCTGTATATTCAGCACATTGTTGTACTGCACCATTCCGTTAAGCGTTTTATAGTCAAGCCAGAAGTAGCCCTCAGGGAGTTCCCCGACCTTTTCCGGCGACACGTTCAAAATAATATTTC
>CAJTMU010000160.1 GCA_910577365.1 uncultured Oscillospiraceae bacterium
TTACCGTTTTGTAATATTTGGTAACCCCCTTGGAAATGTGAAAGTGCTGATAAAGTACTTGAAATATATCGAAAAATGTGATATAATATCTATATATTATTATTTTACTGTCAGCGGAATAAAAACCGTCGGATCATTATAAATTAGAAATATGGACAGCTTACTCCGAAGGGTTTTTAGCTTTCGGAAGCGGCTGTAATCAATATGAGGTGTATTATGAAAGCAGATTTACATTGCCATACCACCATATCCGACGGTTCGCTGGGTATATCGGATATAATAAGACAGGCGGACAGGGACGACGTGCGGTATCTCGCCATCACCGACCACGATTCTCTTGCTTCGCTTTCGCGTTCGGCGGTGCTGGGAAAACGCTATAACGTCACCGTTATCCCCGCCGTTGAATTTTCCGCGTTTGACGGCAAAAGCGGGCGTAAGGTACATATATTGTGCTATCTTCCGCAGAAGCCCGACAGATTGGAGGGACTATGCCTTCGTACCTCCGAGGGACGTATGAAGCTTGGCAAAAGCATGGCGATGAAGGTGCTGGAGAAGTTCCCCATAACGCTGGAGAGCATTCTCCGTTACTCGGCGGGGAGCAAGGCAATATACAAATGTCACATCATGCACGCGCTGATGGATTACGGATACACCACAGAGCTTTATGGCAGCGTTTACGATGAGATATTTGATGCCAGAGAGGGTATATGCGCGGAGCAGGTAAAAGCGGAAGCGGATTTTTATCCTGATGTTCGTTTTGTTACAACGCTTATTAGGGCGGCAGGTGGGATATCCGTAATGTCACACCCAAAGGTCTATGACAGTATGGGGCTGCTGGAGGAAATGGCGGCAGCGGGGGAGATTGACGGAGTCGAGGTGTGGCACAGCAGCGCCGATGAGGGTTACCGCGGGCAGCTTGAGCAGCTTGCGCTTCAATACGGTCTTATTACCACGGGCGGCTCGGATTTTCACGGTTTCTACAACCACTATGCCATTCAGATAGGCTCGAACGTTACTCCCAAGGAGTCGCTGGACAGAATGCTTAAATTCAACAAATAGGAGTCGATCATGAAAAATCCCGACGTATATTTATACGGTGTTATTGTCGCTACCACAAGCTTTTTAATCGGAGATTTCCTTGTTCCCGATAAATATTCCGAGCTGGAGGCGAGATACCGTCTGCCCGGCGGCGAAACGGGAACCTGCGCTTCGGTGCTGTCCTCGCTGGGCGTAAGCAGCGCGATAGACGGAAATCATATCGGTTATGAAACGGCGCCGCTTATACAGAAATACTACGCCGATAAACCGGTCAGTCTTGAATGTCTTTATTTTGATGACAGCTACGAGGGTCTTGAGGACTATGTTATAATATCCGGAAGCGACCGAACTCCTATGGGGATGTTCGAGCATTTTTACGCAGAGGGAAGGCGTTGGAACAAGCCGGACGAGGAAATGATACGGCGCTGTGCGGCAGCAGCAATAGACCCGTTTTTTCCCAATGATTCGCAGCTGGCGGCGGAATACTGCGTAAGGCACGGTAAGCCATATGTTACCATAGACTGTCGACATGACAGCTATATACATCGCCACGCGGCGGTTTCGGTGATTTCGGGGGAGTGCTTTGCGCACAGCTATCCCTGGCAGAGCCGTGAGGAGGTCATACAGCTTTTTATGGAGAATGGAGGACTGACTATAATCACAAACGGCTCAAAGCCGCTGATTTATGGCAGAAACGGCGTTGTAAAGCATTTTGAAGCATATAAGGTAAAGGTTGCAAGCACTCTTGGTGCGGGAGATTCCTTTAAGGCGGGGGCAGTTTACGGGCTGCTTAAGGGTATGTCGGACGGTCAGCTTGTCAGCTTCGCAAGCGCTTGTGCCGCCGCAGCAATATCGGAGTTCCCGCTTCCGCTTAATCTGCCTACCCTTGAAAAAATTGAAAGGATACGCAGCAAAACTAAATATTAAAAAACAGAATAAATGTGGAGCTGTGCTTTCCTCCAAATGTGTATGGTTTGTTACATAAATGGTATTTGAAAAGGGCAAATATAAATAAAAATTTATTGGGATTCAAGCCAAAATAATTGTATAAATCAAAACATATATGGATACAAACTAACAAAAACGGGAAATCAGCATTACGCTATCGCGTTGTTTTTTACGATGTAATATTCAAATAAACATGGTTTCTTTCTAAGATAGAAAATAAAAAACTCCTTGGTAAGCCGCGTGGTTTACTGAGGAGTTTTTTATTTTAAATTCCTTTTAATTATTGTAAACATACTTTCTTTTGTTACTCTCAACTATATGGATGCACTAAGTAAACTAAATCTTTGTTTTAAAGTATCTTCAAGGCAGAGTTTTTGCATGTTATTTCAGTTGCGCAGTTTTTCGAAGTCAGAATATCCGGCTTATTACTTGGAATTATTTTACATTCTTTAGATTAATTTAAAAGTATATTATCCTATTCTGAAAAAACCTGCCAAAATAGGGTATAATAAAGCTATCGTAAAGGAGGGAAAACAAATGACAATAATAAACGAAAAGTTGAAGGAATTTAGCGAATACCTGCGGGAACAAGAGCGCAGCGAACGAACAATAGAAAAATACACAAGGGACGCAAGACGGCTGGCGGAATTTGTTGGCATAGGAGAATTAAACAAGCCGCTTGTGCTGCACTTTAAGGAAAATCTGCGCAGAGAAATGTCCCCAATCAGCGCAAATTCAGTTATAGCCGCGGTGAATTGCTTTTTAAAATTTTTGGGTCTTTCAGAGCTTTGTGTAAGAGCGTTCAAGCTTCAGCGCAGGCTGTTTTCTATGAAAAACGAACTTACCGCCGAGGAATACAAGCGTCTTGTCAAGGCAGCATTAAACGCTCAGAACGAGCGTCTTGCGCTTATAATTCAGGCAATCTGCTCAACGGG
>CAJTMU010000161.1 GCA_910577365.1 uncultured Oscillospiraceae bacterium
ATTTTTTGACACCGTCCTTTTACTTGCATTATACTTCTTTGTGAAAATCGTGTCAAGTTTTATTATACAACATCACTTCACAAATATTTTCACTGGGAATAAAATTGTTCAGCTTCATAACTTCCTGTCTGCGTTTCAGCTTCATAAAGTAGCCTGTGCCAAATTTTCCTGTAATATTGTCGTATGTATTATGCGCGGCGCACAGCGGCAGCAAATAAACAGATGAGCCTTTGACAACAGTGCTCGAGCTTTGCTCTCCCATTAAGACGTGAGCACCGTGTATCCAGATGGAATTTGATATGTCACTTCTGTCAATATATTCCTCCCCTCTGTTTGTACATCTGAATCCCTCGACCACATTTTTATCGCTTGAAAGATAAATTGTGTTCAATTCGGCGCAGCAGGTTGTATAATTGGAAAGCTTATAGTCCTGCATAACCTTACGCCAAGATCTTAAATTATCTGGTTTGGGATCTTTCGTGCTTCCTTCGACATTTGCAAAGCAGGTTCCTGCCGGAAAAAATTGTTTTCCTCCATAAACCGAACCAATGGAAACCGCCACGCAGTCATCGGGATATTCTGTTTCAGAATCCCATAAACAGTGATATTCATAGAAATCACTGTTTCTTTCTGACGGCTTGTAAACTACCCAAAGAGTTTCGCTGTTGTCCTGTGTTAATTTCTGTGCCCTTTCTTCTTCCTTGTTTGGAAGAGTTAGAAATTTAATTGACATTAAAATACCTCCCACTATAATATAATTGTCAGTAAAACCATAACAAACCGGTCATGGTTTACATACACTTGTTACATAGGCTATAATGAAAGCAGCAAATTGGATTGTCAAAGACCACCTTGGGACACCAATCCCGTGTTTAAGACTGTATGCTTTCATTACAGCGTTCGATTTGGCAGGCAGAGCCAACCGTAAGCGCTCGCATCACTCAGCAGACAGAATATGTAACGAGTGAAGTGTGGTTATCCGATTACAAATTCTTTACTAATAGGAAATGTTTATGGACGCAGTAGGGTTCGATAAATCCAAAGGAAAGAGAATAACTGTCGTTACAGCCCTTTGGCGTTGTCGTTGCTGAACCCTTTGAGATTTTACAAAACGTGCAAGAGCATACGCAGCTTTTAGAGCGATTAAAACCCTTGCCAAGCGAAATGAAAGTGGTCATGGAGTACATAAGCCATATTATGAACCAATAGCCAACTCGCTCCACAGCGCCGGTAAATTTGCTTGCGCAGTTAATCTATTATTGACCGACGACTACGGTACAAACCGTGTAAGAAAAGTCAAGACCAATAAAAAAGACGCTTTGAAAATCGTTGAAATGTCCGCGATGCTTAATTCACTGCTTAAAACGCTTGCCGCAGGCGGAAGCTCCTTGGAATTTTTTACGCGGGTGCAATATAATCATTGATTTGTTTTTTCATTTCTTAAACTTCATCGTTATTATCAAATGCCGCTAAAAAATCCTTATAACTTTTAAATCAGACTCAGTTTATCAGTCGCATAAAAATTAAAGTACGAAACATTTTTTTAATATAGTCTTAAGCATATGATAAAAAACAACTACTCTATGTTGTACAACATTAATTTATATTCATTATAGTACACCTCATAGTACACTTTGCCAAAGTTTCTAATTCTTTTTGGCAAGATGTGGCAAAGTTTTGCGCGAATGGCAGAAAAATCAGTGTTTTTGCTGAAATTCAGTTTTTTTATACAATCTAACATCATAATAACCTGAAAATATGCTTGCGTCCGTTTACAAATATGACTGTACAGATAAAATCGAATAAGGTATAATGGTCCGGTTTTATCAGCCCGATTTTTTTCTTCACATTTCCATAATATTTCAATTAAGTGAAAAAATATTTTTCCCACTTGACAAGCTCAGAAAAAGGTGATATAATATATTTAGAATATTTTGAAATGCGCCGATGGGAAACAAAGCCGAAGCGGGATTTTCAGAGAGCCGTTGCTTGGTGAAAAACGGCAGTGCCGCGCGGAAATAACTCCTCCCTGAGCAGAACGGCAGAACGCTTTATGCAATTAAGCCGTTACGGTTTCTCCCGTTATCGAGAAGCACATTGCATGATGTGACGGAGCGGGCATTTTATGCCAATGAGAGTGGTACCGTGGAGCTTTAAGACTTCATCTCTTTTTGTGGAGATGGGGTCTTTTTTAAATATTCGGAAATATAAGAAAATGAAAGGAATAAAATTATGACAAACGCGAACAAATACGAACGCCGTTATTTTATGCCGCCGTTCCCCTGCCTTGACTGGACGACAAAGGAGTATGTTGAAAAGCCGCCGATTTGGTGCAGCGTTGATCTGCGCGACGGAAATCAGGCGCTTATAATTCCCATGAGCTTGGAGGAAAAGCTGGAATTTTTCGGATATCTGGTCAAGGTTGGCTTCAAGGAAATAGAAATAGGCTTTCCCGCGGCGAGCGATACGGAATACGAATTCTGCCGCGCGCTTATTGAACGAAACCTTATCCCCGACGACGTGGCGGTGCAGGTTCTTACGCAGTCCCGCGAGCATATAATCAAAAAGACGTTTGAGGCGCTTGAGGGCTGTAAAAACGCAATAGTGCACCTTTACAACTCCACTTCCGTCGCACAGCGGGAGCAGGTCTTCCGCAAAAGCAAGGAGGAGATCGTAGATATCGCGGTCACGGGTGCGAAAATGCTCAACGAATACAAAGCCAAGACGCCCGGAAATTTCCGCTTTGAGTATTCCCCCGAAAGCTTTACGGGCACGGAGCCGGAATTTGCCGCCGAGATTTGCAACGCGGTGATTGATATATGGAAGCCTGCGCCTGACAACAAGGTAATCATTAACCTTCCCGTTACAGTGGCAGAGTCGA
>CAJTMU010000162.1 GCA_910577365.1 uncultured Oscillospiraceae bacterium
CTTTGCCATTTGAAAAATGTTTTAATGGGTTATTTTTGAAAGAAATTATGGATACGAGCCTTGTAGAAGGCTATATCTTCTTTTTTGAAGTCCTTTACGTGTCCGGAAAGGAACGTCAGCACGTCCTCCTCGCTGTAATAGGTCTTTTTGCCGAGCGTCTTATACGGCAACGCGCCGATACTGCGGTAGCGTTGCAGGGTACGCTTGCTGATCTGGAGCAGCATACAGAGGTCTTGGTTGTCGAACATCCTGATACGTTCCATCGGATTCGGGGCTTTGCCGGACGGTTGCAAGGAGAGTAGCAGTTCGTCCTGACGGTCGAGCCGTTCAATCAGTTTCTGCATCCAGCTCTCGAAATTGTTTCGGGTAAGCAGTTCCATACGTCACGTCCTCCTTCCTTTTGTTTTGCCGCCGCCCGTGCGCAGCGTGTGGTTGCGTTTCATTTCCGTCGGTGTCGCCGCGTCTTCCATGACGGTGCAGTCCGCAAGCAGGCGGTCGATTTCAGACTGGCGGTAGCGGCACTTGCCGCGCAGCACCACATAGCCGATGCGATGCTCGCTGCGCATACGCTGGAGGGTACGGATACTCACGTTCAACAGGTGCGCCGCCTCACGGGTGGTGAGTAACCTGTCTGTGGATTTTTCCTTTCTTTCGCCGGAAACGGCACGCACGTGTGCCGCTATCTCGGCTATCTGTTCCGTCAATGCGGTGAATACGGAACTTTCCATCGTTATTACTTTCATATTCAGTCCTTTCTTTTGGTTTATGCGGCAAAATTCGGCAATAAACAAAAGGGGCTTTAACAGCTCACTACGTGTCTCACGTAAGATTTTTATCAGAAATGGCTCCGTAACCCGGACAGACGGCGCAACATACAGCCTTTCAGCGGGAAACGATATGTGTTCACGGGGACGGCGTTACCTTTGCGGCAAACCTGAAATGTTTTGAATATGGAAATTGTATCTATCGAGAAAAAGACCTTCGAGATGATGGTGGCATCCTTCAACGCCCTCTCGGAGAAGGTTGCCGCCCTGAGGCGCAAGAGCGACGGAGGGCGGCTGGAAAGGTGGCTCACGGGCGAGGAGGTCTGCGGGCAGTTGAGAATCAGCCCGCGCACGTTGCAGACGTTACGCGACAAGCGGCTTATCGGCTACTCGCAGATAAACCGCAGGTTCTATTACAAACCGGAAGAAGTCAAGAGGCTGATTCCGCTTATCGGTACGCTCTATCCCGGCGGCAGATAATCTTGTTATTCACCCACTGAATCCAAAGTTATGATGAACGAGAACAACAATGTTTTTACACTGGAGGACGAGCCGCTTGCCACCGTGGTGCAGAATATGCACAAAGGCTCTAAATGGCTCTCTGCATTTTTGGAAAACTACCGTCCACCGCTGGACGGGGAACGTTACCTGACGGACAGGGAGGTGGCGGAGTTGCTCCGTGTGAGCCGCCGTACCTTGCAGGAATACCGCAACAACAGGGTGTTGCCCTTTATCCTTTTAGGAGGAAAAGTGCTTTACCCCGAATCGGGATTGCGTTAACTGCTGGAGGCTAATTACCGCAAACCGATGGAGTAATGTCCTGACATTCCGGAATAAAATGCGTACCTTTGTGGTTAAAACGAATACCATTATGCTTCGGAGTGAATTTGCAAAATTGTTAGAATCCACAATAATTCCTGAAGGAATTGAGCAAGAGGACATAAAATCCCGAATCTATCCTATAAGTGCAGCATTGATGTCAATGTTGCCACAAAAACTGTATAGATATAGGAGTTGTTCAACATTAAACCTTGATGCTTTTGACAAGGATCTGGTTTATGCTGTTACTGCTGATAAGTTTAATGACCCCTATGACACTCTTGTTTATTATAGTTTGGATAATATTCAAGAGCAAATGAGAGCTTGTTGTACAGAAGAATTTCTTGAACAATTCAAACAGATACTTGAAACTAAAGATTTCGAATTTCCTCCAAGTGTAATCCAATTTTTCGGAAGAAACAATTTGACAGGTTTAAAAAAACAGGTAATATCGTGTAACGGCATAAATCCATTGACATTAGCTCTTTTTAGTGTTGTAATGGAAAACATATTGAAAGAAATCCTATTAAAAATGGGGGATACATTAAAGGTCGTATCTACAATAGCATGTTTAAGTGAAAGCATAGATTCTGTTATAATGTGGAGTCACTATGCCCAAAATCATGAAGGGTTTGCATTGGAATATGATTTAAGGTTCTTATTAGAACAAGGAGAAATGAATTGTTGTATCTTGCCTGTTATATATGATAATAACCGCTTTGATGCAAATAGTTTTATTCAATGGTATATAGCAAAGAGCTTGGGGCTGGATGTTAAAAATATAGATTCACTATCGCATTTGAAAATGGCTATTCACAAATCCACACAGTGGGAATATGAAAATGAATGGCGTATTATTCATTCAGAGAAACAACCTGCCGCACATTCTCGTGCAACAAGCCTGAAAATTGTTCCTAAAGCAATCTATTATGGAGAGAGAATTTCAAACATCCACAAGAAAATTTTGCATTATATAGCACAAGAAAAAGGAATTGCGGAATATGATATGTACATTGATTGTGGCTCGTTAAAGTATGAGATGTTATATAAGCCATCTCAATTTTGATACCTCATATTCTTTAGCACATAATTTGTATATTCAAAATTGACTATCTTAAAGTTAAAACGGACAGCTTGATGGTTGTCCGTTTTTAATTGATTTTCATCGTCTTTTCAGCAGTAACCGCCTTTTCCGCTATG
>CAJTMU010000163.1 GCA_910577365.1 uncultured Oscillospiraceae bacterium
GTTAACATCCTTCATGGGTGCCCACAGCTCGGAGTCAAGGTCAACATAGTTGTCAATCGGCTCAAACATCTTATTGATTACGCCCTTGGGGAACACATCCATGTCAGCCGCGCTGAACATATCGGGAGATTCGTCCGCAGCGATAAGGTTGGCAAGCGAATCAAAACGACCTTCCCATGTGGTCTGTATAAACTCTATTCTGCCTCCGTATTGGGTCTGGAACATCTCCAGAGCCACCGCGAGCGGCTGTCCTTCCTTGGGATTAAGATCCCATGAAGATAAGAATTTTACAGTGGGATTCTCCAGCTTCTCCGCACCGATATCAATCTCCGCGACTGCCGCCGCATCCTTCTCGTTCAGGGTAGCAGACGTTGTGACGGGAACAGTGGTTATGGGGGCATCACTGATGTTACCGCTGCTTACCGGAGCTGCGTCCTCGCATGCTGTCACCGATACTGCGCAAATCAGCGCAAGACCTGCAGCAATAGTTTTTTTGATTCCTTTCATAATAAAATAACCGTCCTTTCATAGTAATCAGATTTTTCAATCTGATACAGTCTGTTTATAAAAAGTTGTTTCAGAGCAAATTATTTAAATCTGAAATTTTCCAAGAACTGCCTTAGGGTGCAACACTTCACTTAGCTCCGTATTACGCGCTATGGTCCCGCAAAAAATTTTCTGAGCCAGTATGGCGTTGCAATAACTTTTTATATAAACTTATCAGATTTATCAATCTAATAATATTATATATTATCCAAGAACTCAAAACAATGCACACAACTGCAAAAGTACTAACATATTACGCTTTTTTCGTTAGGCATACATATCCATGATGGCATCAGCGATTTCCTTTGAATACCATTCACAGCTGTTTCGGTTGAAAATGCCGAAAAGCTCGTTTCCGCTCTCAAAATAGTTATTGTCCCACCAAACACAAGGAATACCGAGTTCCTTTGCTGCGCCCAGATAATCGTTCAGCCACACTATAACCTCTTCAGTGTTATATGTACCGTCGTCAAGCTGCTTTCTTTCAGCGCCGTATTCGGTTATTATAACGGGTATGCCCTTGCTTGTAAGATTTTTTTCAATAAGCTTGAACACTTTGTCTATACTGCCCTTTTCTTTTCCGTCCCACTTGAAAGTCTCATAGTTTTCCTCGTTGTGGTAAGTAAAACTGTACGGAGTGTAGGCATGGAGAGAAACACAGGTGTACTGATCGTATTCCGCAACAAATCCGTCAAAAGCTTTCGGAGTAACGGCGTGTGCGTAAGTTGAAACCAAAAGCAGACGCTGAGAGTTTTTTCCTCCGGATTCACGTACGGTGTCAACAAATATCTTGTTCAGCCTATTTACACATTCACGTTCATCGGCTGTACCGCCTGTCCATTCGGTTGACGAGCCTTTTATACGCGCCTCGTTTATCCCCTCAAAAATAAGATGATCTCCGTAGTCCGCAAAATGTTCTGATATTTGCTTCCAAAGCGCGGCAAATTTTGGCTCAACAATTTCCATGCTCTTGCTTTGCGGACGCAGCCAGCTGTCGGGTTCATGATGCGTATCAAGTATGACATACATGCCGTTGTCAATTCCATAATCCACCACTTCCGCAACACGAGCCATAAACTCCGTATCAACAGTGTAATCGGAATCCCTGCTCATATGCTGTCCCCATGTAACGGGTATGCGCAGAATATCGAATCCCTGTGCGCTTACCGCATCTATCATTTCTTTGGTTGTTGCCGGATTGCCCCATGCGGTTTCATCTGCCCCTATCGAATCGAGAGAGTTACCCAAGTTCCACCCCGTTTTCATTTCAGCGATAAGCTCTGCCGCGGTAAGTCCGCGCATTTCGCCGTGATCCTTGGGGACATCGGGTTCGTCAGTGTCGTTCGTTTCATCAATGTCGGAAATGTAATCGTCCGGCTCACTCGTACTTGTGTTGTTGGAGCATGAACAAAGTAAAAACGACATTGATATTGCAGCTGCGATTGCGGCAAAAAATTTTCTTTTCATATATCACTCCTCCTGTACCTTAAAATATTCCACGACTGCTTCGGCAACACTGGTTTGTCTCCGTTTACAGCCGTTTCATAAACTTTTTCCTCGTTTGGAGAATTTACTGCCTTCAGGTCATCTCCCGTTACAGTGATATGTTGTGTAAGAGCAATCGGAAACTCCGAAACGATTTTCAAATCGCAGATATCATCCTGCGAACGGTTTACCGCAAAAACGACAATTTCATTTTCATCGTCATTGCAAACCGCCGTAGCTTCGATAAACGGTATATCCTTTCCGCCCGCTGTGTAAGACCCGCATTCGGTCTTGATATCCAGAACCGTTCCTCTGCCATATTTCAGCGCATGGAGATAAGGGTAGAATATCGTCTGCTTCCAAACACTGCCACCGGTTTCGGTCATTATCGGCGCGATAACATTTACAAGCTGCGCAAGACAGCTAATCTTAACTCTATCGCAGTTTTTCATAAGAGTAATGAGCAGCGTTCCCACTACCAAGGCATCTTCCAGATTATAAATATCCTCAAGCTGCGGAGGAGCCACAGTCCATCGAGGAATCTGCATATCCTGTTCGCTTGAATGAAACCATACGTTCCATTCGTCAAAAGAAAGGTATATTTGCTTATCGGCGTTTTTTTCAGCTCTTACTTTGTCGCATATCGCTGCAACCTGTTTTATAAAGCTGTCCATATCTAACGAGCAACCC
>CAJTMU010000164.1 GCA_910577365.1 uncultured Oscillospiraceae bacterium
AGCTCAATAAAATATCCGCTTTCAATAAAAACGTTTACCGCGCCTTTTTTGTCCTCCCAATCGCTGCCGTATGTAACTATGTCGAAGCTGCCGTTTTCCTTTTCATAGTCATTGACCAGCTTGGAAAACGTCATCTCGTGATCCATCCCCTTACTCAGCTCCACCAACTCAACGCGGATATTTTTTCCCTCGGCGGAAAGCTGCTCGTTCAATTTCGCCATGTACGCTTCATGACCGTTGGAAAGCTCGTCAACGCCCCATTTTATAAGCGTTATATCGGAGGAGATATCAGTTGAGTTTTCCGTGCTTGGCTTTTCCGAATCGAATCCCCCCGAAATTTCCGAGCTGCCCGAATCGCAGCCGCTCATTAAAAGAGCCACGGCAGCCGTAAGAATGAATATTTTTTTCATTACAGTTCCACTTCCTTTATCAGCTTGATATTCTCAAATTTTCCTGCGAAAAAATCGTTTCTGTCGATATATGCGTGCCGCAAGGAGCTGTCGTCCGCGGAAACGACTTCTAACCATACGGTGTTGCCCACCGTATGCGTTAAATTCGGATGAATATCAAAATCTCCCGCATAGGGTTGTAATTGAGTAAGTTCACCGGTTTCAAAATCATAACCCGTCCAGTATTCCGAATCGGAACTTTGAATAAAGAGAGCATTTTTTCCGTCGGCGGTATATCCGTTCATATTGTAGTGGGCAATGTTATTGAACGTTTCGGTTTCGGGAACAAAACGGCATAGCTTGTCGTTTTCGCTGTCATAACATATTATACCGTCGGGTGAAAAATATTCATAGCTTTCACCCATCGCGGATATGTCTTTATATCCTTTCTCCTCGCCCGTGGAGAGATCGCGGATGTAAAAGCCGCTGTATGATTTCGGCGCTGTTTCGAAAGTCAGCAATTCGCCTGTCGGAGGCTCAATATTATATGAATAATTGTAATATAAGGTGTTTTGGTAAACCGTTCCGCCGCCTCGCCCGTTATATTCCTCCCGGCTGACAAGCGTCTCGACATTTCCCGTGGAAATATCTATCCGCTTTATATAAAATTTGTACTTTTCATAGTTTACAAACTCGATCTTGCCTGTATTCTCGTCTTCCACAAAGCCACAATTCTGATAATACGAGAAAAGAACGTGACCGTCAATATATTTCACAGTGTTTATAAAGGCTAAACTTGTATTTTCTATTGAAGCAACAAGCCGCTGATTTTTCCCGTCAATATCACATTCGATAAAATCAAGAGATCCTGTTGAATTTTCCGTGGGTGATTGTAACGCAAGGAAATAAAGCTTATCCCCGACACGGTTATAACCTTCTCGAGTGAACGTGTCTCTTTCTTTAAGCGCGCCGCAGCCGGGAGACGTTTTATAAGCATGCGTACATTCCGGCATACCGCACATAACAGCGGAACGATCGTTTGTTTTTGAATAGTAGCACAAAACGGGTTCACCCTCGCTGTTTGCGGTCTCGTAAAACATACCGTCCTCATACCATGTGGTATTTTGTGATATCACGCATTCATCAAACTCGCCTTCGATTTCGTTTCTTGAACAAGAGCATAGAAGTAAGGAAAGTGCAGCGATAAACAGAACAGATATTTTTTTCATAGTATATTGTCTCCTTAACAAAATGTGACCGTGCTAGAATAACGGTGCATTTTTTCGTGCACGGTCACTCCTGTTTGTTAATTTTGGATGTTATCACACGTCGTTATCGAAAGAACCGATTACACCGTTGATATTAAAGTTGTTTTGCGCATTTGCAGACACTATGGTATAACCTTCAGGATGGGGTGCGTTACAACTATTTCCACCAGTGTTCCATTTGGAACTTTTGTGTCTTAATGCTTCGTACCCGTCTGTGTTGTTTCTTATTTTATAATCCATATTGATTTGAACCTGAGCAATTTCATATCTAGTAGGGTCGTCACCTATCGAAGCCGTAGCAAGTGCCATGGTTTTGGAAATACTTATACTTCCGCTTACTGGAACATTGTTAACACGATTCGAGAAACTTGACGCCGCGTTTGCCGATAATACTAGAGCCGATGAACAGATTGTTGATGCGCAGATACCCGCAATGATTTTTTTAGCCTTTATAATTAAAAATCTCCATAAAATTTCTTCGGAGAATATATCCCCGAAATTACGTCCTGCCAAACCTTCGCCCTTTTATTATAGTACGATGCGCAACAAACACAAAAACTATTTCAGCATTTTGTAAGATCACACAGGTTTATGGGCAAATATTTGGCACTTTTAAAGATTGCCTTAAACTTTCTTCTCATCACTGTAAACCGTGATATTCTCAGTATCGCCCAGCTTGTCCGTAAGCGTGAAAACCGTTTTCAACCAATACTTTCCGCTTGACAGACCGCTTTTGGTGTTGGACATTGTCAGTGTGTTTGTATACACGGTGTTTGTCCACTCCGTGTCGTCGTATGTATCCCAGATCCATAGGAAACCCTGTTTCTCGAGGGTTTGCACGGCGACAATTTTGATCAAATTCGGATCGCCTCTTAATATGCTTTCGCAGATTGCGGTCGTGCCGTTTATGCTAAGCTTGGATTCGGCTATAAATGCCATTTCATAATACGGCTGAGCTGTTTTTGTCGGAATCGTTTCTGCGCTTGCGGTTATGGAAAACGTAAAGCACAGCAAAAGGCACATTA
>CAJTMU010000165.1 GCA_910577365.1 uncultured Oscillospiraceae bacterium
ATGACACGAACTTCCTATACAAACTGTTACCTTCATATTTCCCTCCGAATCTTACTGATAATCCACAACGTTAACCCATGACAGCAGGAACTCACGTTCTTCCTTCCTGCCCTTTACAGACTGTGAAGCCGCTACAATAGGCAGCCACTTCTGTATATACTGCTTGGCAGTATCACTCTTTTTGCAGAACAGATCAAGATACTTCTCCGCAGTATCAATGTCACCGCCCAGCCAGAACAGCAGATAGGTTCTTGCCACATCCGCGGATGCGTTGCCCTGCGTCGCGTGCGACCAGTCGAGAATATAGGGCGTGCCGTCCTCTGTTATGATAATATTGGAAGGATTAAAGTCACCGTGGCACACCTTGTTATGCTTGGGCATACTTTCAAGGCGGGTGTGAAGCTCATAGCGTGTTGTCGCATCAAGCTCCGCGGTGCTGATCTTCATATTCATCTTGTCTTTGAGCTTGTTCAGAACAGGACATTTTGCCGCATGAACCTTCATCTGAAGGTCTACAAACTGCTCAAGATATTCATCTTTCTCCTTGGGATTTTCCTCCATAAGCTGCGCAAGGGTTTTTCCCGCGATAAATTCCGAAACGATAGCCCATTTTCCGTCAATGGTCTTTACCTCGATTACCTTGGGAACGTTTATTCCGATGTTCTCCACGCGCGCCTGATTAAGCGCCTCGCTGAGTATGTCGGGCTTTGCGTAATCCGCGTCAAATACCTTGACAGCCGTATCTCCGTCACGGTAAACCGTCTTTCCTGTTCTAACAGCTATTATTCTGTCTGCCATGGCTGTGTCCTCCTGAAATGTTATATTTTGAAATGCTTCTGACCTTTTGCGGGAGCACCAGAATATCTGTGTATTCGCGGTTTCTCCACAAAAAAATCCTATATTCAAACAGCGGACTGTATATTCTCAGCCCGCTGCTTTTCGATAGGGCTGAAAAAGGGGATCTTAGTTCAGCTTGGTTGTTTTGCCGTAGTACGCGTTAAGGTACATTTCCTTTATCTCGCTCATAAGCGGATATCTCGGGTTAGCACCGGTGCACTGGTCATCAAACGCCTGCTCAACCATTTCGTCAAGTCTGTCAAGGAAGTCCTTCTCGTCAATGCCGTAATCTCTGATAGACTTCTTAATGCCGATCTTCTCCTTAAGCTCGTCGATCATGGCAAGCATACCCTCAACCTTATCCGCATCAGTCTTGCCCTTTACACCGAGGTATTCCGCTACCTCCGCATACTTGGCGAGCGCACGGGGGTGGTCATACTGCGAGAAAGTACCCATCTTTGTGGGAGCCTCGGAGGAGTTGAAGCGTACAACTTCATCTATAAGCAGAGCGTTTGCTACGCCGTGGGGCAAATGATGGAACGCGCCCAGCTTGTGAGCCATGGAGTGGCATACGCCCAGGAATGCGTTCGCAAACGCCATACCCGCCATAGTAGCCGCATTTGCCATCTTCTCGCGCGCAACATAATCGGGAGTACCCGCGTTATCTCTGGAGGGAGCGCTATCGTAAGCTCTGGGCAGGTAGTCAAAAATCATTTTCAGCGACTGCTTAGCCAGACCGTCGGTGTAGTCAGTAGCCATAACGGAAGCCAAAGCCTCAAGGTCGTGGGTAACCGCGTCGATACCAGAAGCGGAGGTAAGTCCCTTAGGACCGCTCATCATCATGTCAGCGTCAACGATTGCCATCTTGGGCATAAGCTCGTAGTCAGCGAGAGGATACTTGATGCCGGTCTCCTGATCGGTAATTACCGCGAACGGAGTAACCTCAGAGCCTGTACCCGCGGAGGTGGGCACTGCGATAAAGTAAGCCTTGTCGCCCATGTGCGGGAATGTATAAACTCTCTTGCGTATATCTATGAAGCGCATAGCCATATCCTGGAAATCCGCCTCAGGGTGCTCATAAAGAACCCACATAATCTTAGCAGCGTCCATTGCGGAGCCGCCGCCCACCGCGATAATGCAGTCCGGCTCGAACTTTCTCATGAACTCCGCGCCGCTCTGTGCTGAAGCGAGGGAAGGATCGGGCTCAACGTCAGAGAATGTGGTGTGGGTGATGCCCATTTCGTCAAGCTTATCGGTGATTATCTTGGTAAAGCCGCTCTTGAACAGGAAAGAGTCGGTTACGATAAACACGCGCTTCTTGTTCATAACGTCCTTAAGCTCCTGGAGAGCAACGGGCAGACAGCCCTTCTTGATATAAACCTTTTCAGGTGCGCGGAACCAAAGCATATTCTCTCTCCTCTCAGCAAGTGTATTGATATTTATAAGATGCTTTACGCCAACGTTCTCGGAAACGGAGTTGCCGCCCCATGAGCCGCAGCCCAGCGTAAGGGAGGGAGCAAGCTTGAAGTTGTACAGATCACCGATACCGCCGTGAGAGGAGGGTGTGTTAATAAGCATACGGCAGGTCTTCATGCGCTCGCCGAACTCTTCAATCTTCTCGCGCTCGGTGATAGCATTAATATAAAGCGAAGCGGTGTGACCGTAGCCGCCGTCTGCGATGAGATGCTCCGCCTTGTTCAGTGCGTCCTCGAAATCCTTGGACTTATACATCGCAAGAACGGGAGAAAGCTTTTCGTGCGCAAATTCCTCAGAAATATCAACGGACTCAACCTCGCCGATGAGTATCTTTGTGGACTCGGGAACGG
>CAJTMU010000166.1 GCA_910577365.1 uncultured Oscillospiraceae bacterium
GCGCCGCGTTATCCTCGTCAACAAGCGTATTCAGCATTGCCGTTACCGCGGCATAGTCCGAAATATTTTTCGCGTTTTCAAGTTCTTCAAAGCGATCGCTACCGCAGACAATACCAGTTATCCGGCTTACGAGCATTTTTTCGGCGTTCTCATATTCGTTTTTGCGCTCGATATAATATTCGTTCAACCTTTTGGTAAATGTGCTGTAGATATCGGTCTTGAAAATACGCCGAAATATCTCGCGCCGCTTTGCGGTATCGGCATTGAGAACCTCCTGAAATTTTCCTTGTGCTATCATTTCTATCTGACAAAACTGCTCCCGGTCTATCCCAAGTATCTCCTTGACTTCCCGGTTTCTTTCGTCCCTGTTTCTGCCGTTGGTGATTTTCTTTACCGCACCGCCGGGAAAAGTTATCAGCGCATCGGTCTGTGTGAGCCTTTCTTCTCCGTTCAGCCTTTTATATTTCATCTCGCGGTAAACCGAATACTTTTTTCCATCGTTTGCAAATTCAAGAGTTACCCGAGTCGGAGCGCTGTGCTCCGCGTAGTTTGAATGAAGCGAATCTGATGTGCGGTATCCTCCGCCGGACGGCTCCCCGTAAAGCGCGAACGCGATTGCGTCAAATACGGTGGTCTTTCCCGCGCCCGTATCTCCCGTGATAAGGTAAAGCCCGCATTCCCCAAGCTCGCTAAAATCTATGGTCTGCTCCGACGCGTAGGGTCCGAAAGCCGACATGGTGAGTTTTATGGGTCGCATCACTCTGCCTCCTTTAAAACATTTGCAAGTATTTCATCGCAGACCGCTGCCTGCTCGGCGGTCATATCCGAACCGTTCTGCTGTGCGAAAAACTCCTTGATAATATCGGCGGGAGTTTTTGTTCCCATCTCTCTAATTCCTTTTCCGGAATTCGAGGTTTCATTGTTTTCGGCGCGAAATTCTATCTCGGCTATTCTTGAGAACTTCCGCGAAAGCTTCAGCCGAGCGTCAAGTATCCCCGTTTCGGTGAGGATTATTTTTGCGTAATCATCGCAATCTTTCATTGCCATAAGCGCGGCGAAATCTCCCTCGAAAACACGAAGCTCCCTCATAGGCACAAGCGGTATCTCACGCGTTTTAATATTACCTTTATCGCATATCTCCACGACCGTTATTGACTTGCGCTGGTTCACCTCGTCAAAGGAATACTTCATCGGTGAGCCGCAATAACGCACATTATCACTCCCCGCTCTCTGCGGCTTGTGTATATGACCGAGTGCAACATAGTCAAAGTCTTTAAAAACTTCGGCGCTGATATTGTCCACGCCGCCTACCGCCCTTGTCTGGTCGCTGCCCCGCTCCACGTCCAAGCCGTCTGCCGAGCCCGTTACAAACTGATGCGCGGCAAGGATATTTATCTTCGATTTGTCAAGCGCGATATTTTCCATAACCGCCCGCGCCGCGTCGGTTATCGAATTAATTTCTTTTTCGGGGAATATCGCACGCACCGCATACTCCCTTAAAAACGGCATAAGGTATACCTCGGAGTCTTCTCCGAGCGGTATACCCTTGATTTTCCCATCATACACGGGGGAAATGAATACCCCCGCCCGGTTCATTATCCTGCCGCCGAACGCAACGCGCTCCGCGGAATCATGATTTCCGCTTATAACAAAAATTTTCGACACCCGCGCCGCAAGCTCCGATAGAAAAAAATCAAACAGCCTTACTGCGTCCTCCGAGGGGGTTGTTTTATCATATACGTCTCCCGCAATGATAACCCCGTCAGGGTTCTCGACGTCAGCCGCTTTAAGTATCTCATTGAGGATATATTCCTGATCCTCCATTAGGGAATAGTCGTTGAGCCGCCTGCCAAGGTGCAGGTCGGATAAGTGGAACAGTTTCATTATTGACAATACCCCCAACGGGAGCATGACTCCTTTCAAGTTTTGTAGGGTTTTGCGCGGCAAAATTACGGAAAATTTCCAAGTGCACAAAACTTGACCTCCGCTTGTTAGCGGCTAAATATATTGTAGCATATTATGAATATAAAATCAAGCATATTCCCCAAAAACAAAAGACCCAAAGGCATATCTGCCCACGGGTCAAAAAATCAGAATTTCCAAATAATCTCTATCTTATCCTCCCAAAGCAATACTTTTTCGATAAACTGTCGCGCTATCTCCCGCTTTGAATCAAGCGGCATATCGGGGAAATCATAAATCATATAAATAATATCCTCGTACGCATGTTTTGGCTTTGCTGCCCCGCGGAATTTGTCCAGTTCCTCAAGAGCATCCTCGCGCTCCAATATAAGCCGCTCCAGTTTTTCCTCAAGAGCCTTGCCAACAGCCGCGGAGGTTTCCGTGATTTTGTCCACAAGATTGTCTATTTGTGTATTGAGCGTTTCAAGCCGCATTTTCAGTCTGTTGAGCTTTGGGGAGGCAGACTTTCTATTCTCAACGGTTATATCACGTATCTCATCAAACTTCTTAACCAGCTCATGATAAACTGCATCTTCCACATCGTAAATTTCAGGTTTGCCGTCAAGCCCTCCGCAAAGCTGATGATTTGCTTTACCGGAACAATAAAAATACCTTCTGCCCATAACTCTCATAGCGTAACAGCATTTCCCGCATTTTATCATACCCGAAAGCCACGAATAA
>CAJTMU010000167.1 GCA_910577365.1 uncultured Oscillospiraceae bacterium
GGGAACGGCAGGAGCGCCTGCTGCGGGAGCAGATCAACGAGATTATATCATTGCCGCAGGTGGGCGTCCCGCCGAAGCGTGGCGATCAACGCCTCGGTCATGTCCTTCACCATGCGGATTTCATAATCGTCGCAGTCCTCGATCAGCTCGGCAATATCCTGTTCAAACTGTGGTCTGGCGTGTATCACATTGTCGCAGAGAAGATCATCGGTGGTGACACCCAGCGCGTTGGCGATGCTGATGATAGCGGACAGGCTGACTTTTGTACTGCCAGTTTCGACGTTGCTGATGTGCGTGGGGGACAGGCCGGATTTTTCCGACAAATGCTCCTGCTTCATGTCGGCTTTGATCCGGGCAATCTTGACCCGCTTGCCAATTGCCTTGTAATCAAGTTCAAGCTCCATGAGGCCCCTCCGCTGCAATAGAATTGATTTATCCTATTGTAATCATTGGGACAGGATATTATAATAATCTATATCCGTAGAATACGGATATAGTTCAAGTGTCAGGAAAATTATTCGCACATTTGAGCCGCCGCCTATGATGGCATATAATAAGGACAACATATACGAGGAGGGTGTCGCCATGAGTGAACCGTTTGATTTTGAGGCTTTCGCGGAGGCCGAAGGGGTGGACTTCCGGGAGTATTTGAGCATGGTGGTTGCGAAGCTGCCCAAGGCGGACGCAAACTACCGAGCCATCCAGGAGCGGATCAACGCTATCTATGAGCAGTATCCCAGAGTAATGAAGCTGTATGACCGGGAGGACGTGTCCGCGCTGACCGAGGACGAGTGCGCGGCGGTGATCGAGATTGCCAGTCTGCGGAACCAGCGCACGGAGATCGAAATGGAGGCAGCGTACTTCCGGGGCTGCTATGACAGCGTAGGATATTTGAGAAAAGCGGGTATTTTGTGAGAAAGGGCGGCGCTGACCAGCGCCGCCCACTGCATATCAGTATTCGTTTATCATGACTTGCACTGTTCTGACAACAAGCCATTGGCTTTCCCATCATAGATGGAGCATTGTTGAGAACGCTTCAGCAATTCTACAAAAACATATTGATTCAGACAAACTTTTGTGATAATATTAAAAATAGGTAAAAATATGTTTTGTTGTGAGGAGTTTTGCAATGAAAAAGTCAGATATTTTTTGGCAAACATATTTAAATCTCGAAAAGGAAGCAATCGAAGTATCAAAATATATTTTCTTTACAGATGAAGTGTTAGTAAATGGAAAAGGTGGTGTAGTCACTCAATCTTGTAACACACAACTGGAAACTTTTTCGCCCCATATTGCAGATTTGCTGGTGCGGTGTTGTGTGCAAATCGAAGCCATATCAAAAGAGCTGTATTTTGATAACGGGGGGACTAAGGCAAGAGGAGATAGTAGCATATTATTCGATGAAGATTGTCTGAAATTGATTGATATTAAATGGCAGACCCACAATAAAATTGTAATGATTGCTGCCCCATTTTTTAATTTCACAAAAGACGAGAACCGAATCTTAAAGCCTTTAAAGGAGGCCCACAAAAGGCAGGGTACCTATTGGGAAAAAGCTTATCAGGCAGTAAAACACGATAGGTATTCTTCTTTACACAAAGGAAATGTCAAAGCTTTTATTCACGCTTTAGCGGCTCTTTATTTATTGAATATCTACTATCGTAATGATTCATGGGTTTCTAAATATCAAGATATATCTAAACTTGATTATAGCATAGGTTCGGCAATTTTTACAGTAACACCTCCGGTCGCAGATCAACTATGGTACGGAAATAACCCGACTATTTGTGAAAGTCCATATGTTGTTTGTTACCAAGATGCTGATTATCAGCGTATTGAAAAAATGCAGCGTACTGAGGAACAGGCATTAAAAGATTACTGGTGCAAACAACCAGAATTAAAAGAACCTGCATTTCTAACCCAATTACAAGAAGTATTGGTAAGAGGAGAAAGTAATTCGTATGCGGTTTGTCTTGAAGAATTAGCAAAATATCGTTTGAATAAGAAAATACCTAACACCTTAAGTTTTGAAGAAAGGAAAACACTCCTAATTAATAGCAAGGAGTGGGGTGGCTGGATACACCAGAACAATAAACACCTTACGGCAGATGAGCTTACAGCAGATAATATTCAAAAAGAGATAGATACTGTTGGCACTCTCTGGGGCTTGGAGATAATGAAAAAATATCAAAAACTTGAATGGCTTTCAATTGCTTTAAATAGTAAGATATGCAAAATTTATATCCCATAATTGAAAAATGAAATACATAGCCGGTAGATTTTCACTCCGAAAGTCTACCGGCTATAACTATTTTTAAAGGAGTTGATGAAGCATGACAGGCGAAAAACTGCAAACTGAGCTGTTCCAGCGGATGACTGACGAACAGAAGAAGTTCCGGGAGTGGCTACTGGGCCAGCCGCCTAATGTCATTCTGGATCACGCCTGTGAGTACACCATTCGGGAGGATATCATGGTGGAAATGGAGGAATTGGAGCTGGAAGAACCCCAAGCCAGGGCGCTGCTGAGATCAAAGACCCCGCTGGCGGACGTTTACAAGGAGTGGAACAAGACGGAAACCCACCACATGGACGATGTGCGGGATGT
>CAJTMU010000168.1 GCA_910577365.1 uncultured Oscillospiraceae bacterium
TGCTGACAATGCTGCCAGCGAATAAATTTCAATAAAATTTGAGAAGGGGGGATACTGATGGCTGACGTTTTGACGCAGGCACAGATTGATGAAATGCTGAAAAACGTTGCGATGGGTGCTGACCCCGTTGTTACGGCTAAGGAAGAAACCGTGGTCAAGGAGTATGATTTCAGAGCTCCTAAGAAGTTTACAAGAGAGCAGCTGAAAATTCTTGACAGTATCTTTGAGAACTACGCGAGGCTTCTTTCCTCATATCTTACAGGTTTGCTCAGACTTTACTGCAGCGTATCGCTTGTAAATATTGAGGAGCAGAGATACAGCGAGTTCAACAACGCCTTGCCGGACTATGTAATGATGGGCATGGTAGACATGGGCATCATTAATGACGAGGTAAGCGAAACAGACATCATCATACAGGTATCCAATGCTATAACTTACACCATGATAGACCGTCTTCTCGGCGGAAAGGGTGAGTACCGCGATGTAAACCGTGACTTTACCGAGATCGAGATAACTATCATGTCGGACATTATGGCGGCGCTGTCAAATCTTTTGAAAGAGCCGTGGATGTCACACATAGAGCTGGAACCCAGGCTGATAGGCATTGAAACCAATTCTCGGGTTGTTCAGACCATAGGTCATGAGGACACAGTAATTATTGTCGCGTTGGAAGTTGAGGTAAACGGAGTAAAGTCAATTATTTCCGTGTGTGTTCCCGCGATAAATCTTGATGAGATCATGGGCAAGTTTATACCTCGTTATACCGGCTCAAGAAAAAAGACCGATAAAGGCCGCGAAACGGAGCGTCGCGATAATATACTGAACGGAATCAGTACAACAGACTTGGAAATCAAAGCCGTGCTTGACGAGATAAATCTTGATTTGTACGAGGTTCTGACACTCCAAGTAAATGACGTTATACCGCTTAATAAAAATATAGCATCAAATATTACCATAAAGGTTGGCGATAGGGTTTGGTGCGATGGTAAAATGGGTACATATAATAACAAGAAAGCGGTAATGATTGATAATTTTATTGAGAATTGAGGTATAATTTCTGATGGCTAACGAAATGGAAAACGAGTTCAGCACTTATGAAATTGACGCGGTCGGCGAAATAATGAATATCAGCATGGGCTCGGCGGCGACTGCGGTTTCCGAGCTGCTGAATGCAAAGGTGTGGATTACCACGCCTGTTGTTAAGGCGGTTAAAGTCAGTGATCTGAACTATGATAACCTTGAGCCTGCTATCTGTGTTAAAATTGTTTATGTCACCGGAATTACGGGACTGAACATGATTATACTCAAGCAGGACGACGTTCAGCTTATGTTGAATCAGCTGTTGGGCAATCCGTTGGTAATATCGCCTGACTTTGAGTTTGATGAGATGAACATTAGCGCTGTCAGCGAGGTAATGAACCAGATGATGGGTGCCTCGGCGACCGCTTTGTCGGATCTCCTCGGCATGACGGTAGACATCTCAACTCCCACTCCGTACATAATCGAGCAGGCTAATTTCGGCGACCTTTGCGAGATGGGCAGCGACGAAAATGTTATTGCAGTATCGTTTAATCTAACGATAGACGGGGTAATGAACAGTGAGTTCATGTCGGTATTGTCTGTTGAGCTTGCTAAGACGCTTTCTAAGAAAATGATTGACCAGTTTAAGGTCGAGGAAGAGCAGAAAGCTGCCGCAGCGGCAGCGGAGGAAGCAGCTGCTCAGGCTGCTCAGGCTCCTGCCGCACCTCCGGCAATGCCTGCTCAGCCACAGATGCAGCAGGGTCAGCCCATGCCACAGGGACAGCCTATGCCGCAGCCAATGTATCAGCAGCCTGCATATCCGCCTCAAGGTGGATACGGTTATCCTAATCAGTATGCGGCATACGGAGCGTATCCGCCGCCTCTGCCGCCTGTCAATATACAGAACGCGCAGCTCCATCAGTTTGACAATGTAGATTTTGGTTTGCCGGCGGATCAACAGGACAACCTTAAACTGCTGATGGGCGTTCCGCTTGAAATAAGCGTTGAGATCGGTACGGCAAAGAGAAAGGTAAAGGAAATACTTGAGTTCTCACAGGGTACGATTATTGAGCTTGAGCGTCAGGCGGGTGCGCCAGTCGACGTAGTGGTAAACGGCAACCTTATTGCAAGGGGCGATGTAGTCGTTATTGATGATAACTTTGCGGTAAGAATTACCGAAATAGTTAAGTCAAAATTCATGGACAGTCTTGGTAGAGAATAAAATACTACCGATAAACCTTTAAATTTTTTCATTAAGGAGAAAAAGTAATGGACACAAAGATTTTACTGGTAGACGATGCGGCTTTTATGAGAATGCTCATAAAGGACACTTTGACGAAAAACGGCTACACCAATATTCTTGAAGCTGCCGACGGAGCAATTGCCTGCGAGGTTTACGCAGCGGAGAAGCCCGATCTCGTCATTATGGACATAACCATGCCTAACAAGACAGGCATTGAGGCTCTTAAGGAGATTAAGGGCAGCGATCCTATGGCAAAGGTTGTTATG
>CAJTMU010000169.1 GCA_910577365.1 uncultured Oscillospiraceae bacterium
AGGATGTCAAATGGATGACAATCATAGTTTATCGCATTCGAAGTGGAATTGCAAGTACCATATAGTATTTGCGCCGAAATACAGGAGACAAGTAATATATGGGCAGATAAAAGCGGACATAGGAAAAATACTGCGACAGTTATGTGAATAAAAGACAGTAAACATAATTGAAGCGGAAGTGTGTCCGAATCATATACATATGTTGGTAGAAATACCGCTGCATATGAGCGTGTCGAGCTTTATGGAATATTTGAAAGGTAAAAGCTCACTGATGATATTTGACAGACACGCGAATTTGAAGTACAAGTATGGCAATAGGCATTTCTTGTGCGGGGGGTACTATGTGGATACGGTAGGAAAGAATAAAAAGGCGATTGATGAGTATATTCGCAATCAGCTGACCGAAGACATAGCGAATGACCAGATAACCCTGAAAGAGTACATTAACCCGTTTACGGGTCGCAAGAACCAATAAGCAAAAAGAACAGCCGCTTAAGCGGCTGCTCATGAATAAGATGCGGTTGCCAGACTTTTCATTGCGCCTTCAGGAGCAAGTTGGTATTAGGGCTTGAAGCGCTAGTGCAAACCACGAGTGAAACGCGTAGTTATGATTTTGGTTTACTTAGAGTAAGATAGAATATGCACGTGTGTCCATAAGTTAGTGTGTTAGTGTATAGCATGTTATTTGTAAAACCGTTCTATTTATATATAATACTGATTGGGTTTTGAGAAATCTGTTTTTCTTTATCACCAATAAAAATCTATTGCTAAATTTGTCAAAATGTGTATTTATTGGCAGCGTTTTGTGCATATTTTATAATAAATAATATGCAATCAATTGTAATTATATTAAAATTGTAGAATTGCCGTTTTTTCACTTAACAATTTGATTTTTCTTAAAAAAGCACTTGACAAATTATTCATAAAGTGATATAATATTTAAAGTCAGAAAAATGATAATTAAGTTATGACATGCGCCAGTAGCTCAGCTGGATAGAGTATCTGGCTACGAACCAGAGGGTCGGGGGTTCGAATCCCTCCTGGCGTGCCAAATAACAGGAAGCCGTATTACAATGCGGCTTTTTTGTTATTATTTCTGAAAATCTATGAATTATTGCTGGCTTTATCTCACTAAATCTTAATCCTATTGAAAATTTCAAGCGATTTTTACTTTTGGTTGGGGTTTAGGTGGGAATATACAACATTCAGTCTGAAATTGAAATGATAATTTTAAAATTGGCATATATAACCAGAGCCTGTTCACATTAATTTAATGGGTGCAGGCTCTAAAAACATATGCGTAATTTAATTCGGAGGTCTGTATATGGATAAGAAAATATTGATAATTGAAGATGAAGCGGCAATACAAAAAATACTGTCTGAGCCGCTCACATTTGCAGGATACAATGTTACTGCCGTTTCTGACGGGCTTGAGGGTATTAATGAATTTCATAGACAGAAATTTGATCTTATTCTGTTGGATATAATGCTTCCTAAAATAGATGGATATACCGTATGCGAAATGGTACGGCAGGAGTCACAAATCCCGATTATTCTTTTAACTGCACTTGATACGGAAGATGACCAGATCAAAGGCTTTGACAAATTGGCTGATGATTACATCACAAAACCGTTTTCCATAAAACTCGTCTTAAAGCGTGTAGAAGCTCTTTTGCGGCGGACATCATCAAATATGGCGACAGACATTATTTGTTACAAGGAGATTACTTTGAGCGAAGCTGAACGGCAGGTATATGTTTCCGGAAACGAGGTGGCGCTTACTCATTTGGAGTTTGAAATACTATTATTGTTTCTGAAAAACAGGGGGCGTGTCTTTACAAGGGACGACCTTTTAAATCTCGTTTGGGGATATGATTTTATGGGAGATGAAAAAGGGGTGAACTTCCATATTATGAATTTACGCAAGAAATTGAATGTCGATTATATTGAAACGGTCAGAGGGGTGGGATATAAAATTGCGAGAGAAAATTAAGAACAGTTTAAGTGCGAAAGTGTTTTTGTGGGTTTTTTCTGCTCTTACCATTTGCAGTATGTTGATTTATGGAATTGTATTGACCGTTCTGCCCAGACAATACAAGATTACATCTGACAAGCAGCTGTATACCAACACTAAAATCCTCGTTTCAAAATTGCATAATATGCGCTATGAGAGTGCGGTGAAGGAAATCTACAATTTTTGCATAAGCAATAATTCAGCAGCGGTTCTTAATGACGATAATGAAACCTTGAGCTTTGGCGAAATTAAGACAGAAGAGCTGACCGCAACGATATCAAGTATTGCAACTAATGTTACTTTTGAGGACAGTGAAACAGAATATACACTTGTGGTATCTTCTCTGTCACAAACAGCTGATATAATTTTGAATCTTATGCTTCGCTTCCTGCCTGTTGTCCTTGCAATTATCCTTTTGCTGTCATTTTTAAGCGCCTTTATTTGCAGCAAGGTCATTGTTAGCCCTAT
>CAJTMU010000170.1 GCA_910577365.1 uncultured Oscillospiraceae bacterium
ACCAAAATGCCCCCGAAATACTCCGAAAAAGCTTCCCTACATAAACGGAAACTCACTATTTTAAGTTACCGCATCGTATCAGCATACCTCACGCACATTACCCATATTTCTCCGATAACGTCCGCCAAAATAAACCCGATCATCGGACGGCACTATTCAAGAACATACATTATATTTAAATCAATGCAATTTTTCTGTGAAACAGTTGAAAGGAAATAATTTTATGAAAAGAAAACTCGCACTGGCGGCAATATTATCCGCCCTTTTTCTTACCGCATGCTCAGGAGAGAATTCCTCAGGCAGTTCTCAAAGCGGCGACAACCTTCAAGCAAGCACGGAAAGCAATGTGCCCGACAGCGCACCCTCCGAAAGCGTACTGCCCATAACCGAAGAAGCTGCTACCGATACCAAGGAATCTGGTTCGGCGGAGGAAAATGTTGTTCCCACAATCCCGCCCGAGGAACTTGACGGCATAGAGGATCTGAATAACCTTTACGGACCGGACGGCGAAAAAGTAGACAAATATACTATAACAAGTATACACTACGGTTACGACGACGAGGGAAATGAGGACAAAACCAAATGGCTCAACGTGGACTGCGATGGTTTCGCGTATTACAGCGAGCCGCGCGGGTTCAGCTACAACTCGGTTGACAATGCCGAGCTGCTGGATAAAGAAAACTGGCGCTTTAATGTTGATGAGCTGCCCACCCCCGAATACAAGCGCTGCGAGGTCGGCGATACGGTGTGCGGACTTAAGGTTACCTATGCCTCCGCAATGTTCGGAACGGCTAATGCAGACATGAACTTTGTGTTTCCCGACGACAGCATTGTCTTGGGACGTGAGCTTAATATTCCCGAAGTATTTTTTCTCGGCGGCAGTATCAGCTTCGAGGGCAGTCTTGACATGACGGGATATATCTTCATCTGCCCAGAGGACGAGGGATACAACGCGAGGGGAGATATTTTATTCACTCCCGACAAGGAAAGCTGTGTGCTTCCGGTTGTTAATTTTGAATTTAATTCAGAAAAAGGGATCTTCTCCCGCAGTTATACGGTAACCCACGACGGCGAGTTCTTCTATATGAGCGAATACCCAAGCATCTACGCGGGAAATATATTCAGCTCCGAGCTTGATTTCGCCGATTATCCCATAGGAGAGCCGATAAAGGTAAAGCTGACTGCCGACAATATAAATATGAGCAGCAATGTCGACTGGATAACCCAGACGCAGTTTGTTATCACTGATATAGAAAAGATCGGTTAAAAGCAGTATATAAAAAGAGGTGCCGACATCAAATCGGCGCCTCTTTTTTGTCTTCAATGTTGCCTTTATTCGTCCATTTCCCAGTTATGCCATACGTTCTGAACGTCGTCATTGTCGTCGAGAGTTTCCAGCAACAGACCCATCTTCTTGATGTGTTCCTCGTCGGTGAGCTTGGTGTATGTAGAGGGCACCTGCTCCGCCTCCGCAGATATCACTTCATAGCCCAGCGCCGCAAGAGCCTCCGCAACCTTGCCTACCTCAGAGGGGTCTGTGGTTATCTCTACGCATCCGTCCTCAAAACTGAAATCATCTGCTCCGCTCTCAAGGATATCCTCCATTGCCTTATCCTCGTCGATATTACCATCTTCATTGTTGAGTACAACGATTCCCTTAAGCGAGAACATAAACGACACGCAGCCGCTTGCTCCAAGATTCCCGCCGAATTTGTCAAAATAATGCCGTATCTCACCAGCGGTGCGGTTTCTGTTGTCCGTAAGGCACTCAACTATTACCGCCACGCCGTTCGGACCGTAGCCCTCATATACGCAGTTCTCGTAATCGTTCTTTTCCGAACCGCCCGCCGCCTTTTTCAGAAGTCTGTCAATATTATCGTTTGGAATATTGTTAGCCTTTGCTTTCTGAACCAGCGTTGCGAGCCGAGAATTATTCGCGGGATCCGCACTGCCTGTTTCCTTGATACACACAAGTATCTCACGGCTGATCTTGGTAAATACCTTTGCACGAGCGCCGTCCTTCTCGCCTTTCTTACGCTTGATGGTACTCCATTTTGAATGTCCTGACATATCACTATCTCCTTATTTTGATTTGAATTTCATAGCACCGCAGCAAACACGCTTTGTGTAGTTTGCTTCACATCGGCATGTGGGAAAACCCTATGTTGGCAGTAAGTGGACGTCTGCTTTCAGAAACTTAACTGCCATTTTATATTGCGTGCCTGACTATAATTGCCTTGAATATGATATATTCAAGCGCTACTCCAGCTTCTGGAAGCCCTCTCCCAGCACCTCGCTTGCGCCTGTAATTATCACAAAAGCTTTGGGCGCGGTTTCCTTTATCATACGGCGAACCCGCACATAATCACTCTTATGCACCGCCAGAGCGATAACCTCACGTTCGCTTCTGCTGTATGCTCCCTCTCCCTTAAGCAGC
>CAJTMU010000171.1 GCA_910577365.1 uncultured Oscillospiraceae bacterium
CACCTTTGACATTGCGTTAAAACATTATCTTTATCGTCCTTGTGATAAGCTCCCGACCATTTACAGATGCTTTGCAATATAGGTACTATTGACGCGCCTTTTTCGGTCAGCGAATACTCCACATGAGGCGGGATTTCGTCATACGATTTCCTCAGAATAATTTCATCAGAAATCAGTTCTTTAAGTGTTGCCGCCAATACTGCGTCGGTTATGTTGGTCATTTCCTTGCGAAGTTCACCGTAACGCAACGTTCCTGCTGCTGCCAGAACGCATATTATACGCGATTTCCATTTTCCACCGAAAATTCCGAGTCCATATTCCAACGGACAGCGAATATCCTTTTCAAGTTTTGGTTTGTACATCATTATCACCTCTCAGGACCATTATACATCATTTCTCTCAAATTATCAAGCAACTAATAAATTTATTAGTATCTCATAAATTTCTTAATATATTGAGATTTTTGAGCTGCCGCAGTATAATGAGTTTAAGCTCAACAGAGCAAATAACTTTTGGAGGTTACTAAAATGAACGTTAAGGCTTATCTGGAAATCACAATGAAGATTGATGAGGCAAACCGCCCCGCTGCTGCAAAAGTTTACAATGATTACCGCGATCCGTTTTTAAAGCAGATAAAAGGTGCGCTTACAAAAAGTCTGCTTATTCGTGACGAAGATGTGCAGGTGCTCCACGGTTTTGACAGCGTTGAAAATGCGAAAGCATACCTTGACAGCGATATGTTCAAAAACGATGTTTTTGTAGGTCTGAAGCCTCTTTGGAGCGCAGACCCCGATGTTAAAATTTACACGGTTGCATAATTCCAATCAAATTTAGGGAACAGGACGGCGTTTACCGCGCCGTCTTTTTTCGTACCCGTATAAAATTTCATCGGGTTATTTCCATTTATCAGAATTCCGATGCCCAATTCACTTCAAGTTCACCTTTATTTTTCTTGTCATAAGCCATTTGCCATTGACCGGGTGCGGCATTTGCAATATGGTAGCAAACCGCACCGCCTTTGCGGTCTGTAAGCAAGTCGTCTGCGGAAACTTTCGTGCCGCTGGGTGTAATAAATTCGACGGTTGGTTTTTCAACATCATAATAAAGCGTTACCGCCATATCGCGTGGACTGTCGATATTAAAAATATTCGTCGTTTTATTTTCGGCTCTGTTTACGCAGCTCGTCATCACCAGAGCCGTTCCCACAGCAAGTGCAATAGTTAAAGGTTTCATATCAGACCCTCCGTTTCAGCATTCTAACGCCGTTTCTAAGGAGCATAACTCCCGTAAAAATCGTCAGCGTTGTGGGATCATCAATCAGTGTCCAATCACACAGCTCACTGAGCGAAATATCCGAATCGCCGTTATACATAGCTCTCGCCGCTTTATAAAGCGCGTAACCCTCGGTAGAAATTCCGCTCAAATCGATCATGCCGAAATTCACCGAATACCTTGCAAGCGCTCTTTTTGAGCGTTCCCACAGGAGCTTATCCGCAGACAAAAGAAAAACCGCGGCGACAAATTCGCTGCGGCTGCAGTAATAATCTGAATTTTTCGGAGAAATAAATCCCGTAAAATTCTTTCTGTGCATGGCACTTTTAAACCTAATATTCATTTTTCCACACCCCCTCACATCGACAGCTCGGGGGCGTTGCTCTGCTGCTGTTCGGGAAGACTTTCTGATATTTTTTCGGACAGCTTTTTGAGTTCCTCGTAATCGTCAAATTTGAGGTCGCCGTTGTGCCTTGCGGTGAAATTCACACATTTACGAATATTTTCAAGTTCATCAACGTCGAACAGCTTATTTTTATCGACAAGACCCGAACGCACTGAAAAGTTTTCCTTTGCCGTCGAATAATCGGAATAGTAATTCCCCTGCGTAACGCCTTTTCCGTCGAATGTCCTGTTCCATGTTACGAACTCAAAGCCGTATTCAGTATTTTTCGCTGCAAGCACCGTGCCGTTAAACTCTGAAAAACAACGATAATCGCCTGACAAACCGTCCGCTTTCAGCAACGGCGACTTTTCATAAACGGAACAATACTCGCTAACATTCCGAACGATACCTTTTATATTTATATAGCTCTCGTCGGAGTTATCATTTGTGATATTGAGCAGTCGAATATCGTTCACGCCGGCGATTGCTCTGCCATCCTGTGAGACCACGAGAAAATCTCCGTCTTGGGTAACATCATAGCCCTCGCTGCGCAGCTTTCGCTCGACCTCGGTCATAAACACGCTTTCGGAATGCTCCTGCTTCAAGCATATATCCTCGGTTTTCAGCATTTTGTTCAGACCGAAAATGTCTTTGGTGTGCTTTATGACACTGATTTTCTCCCACCACTCGTTGGAGACATTTTGCGTGGAATCCACATCGAGCTTACAGTCCTTGATGCTATCCGCACCAAGTC
>CAJTMU010000172.1 GCA_910577365.1 uncultured Oscillospiraceae bacterium
TGCTGCACTGTTGGAGCTTGGAAGCGGATTTGACGGGGAGCTTACCGTAAAGGAAAACACATATTTGCGCGGTGCGCTGCTGGGTTATTCAAGAAAATATATGAATGATTCCTATAAGACAATTTTAGAATTTGCGGAGCTTCATGAGTATGAGGATAAACCATTTAAGCAGCTTTCCTCTGGCATGAAAAGCCGGCTTGCTTTCTCAATCGCATCATTGGTTAAACCGGATATCCTCATTCTTGATGAAGTGCTGTCGGTCGGTGACGGTGCTTTTAGAAAGAAAAGCGAAACAAAGATGAAAGAAATCATCGGCAGCGGTGCGACAACGATTCTTGTATCACATTCTATTCCTCAGGTGCGTTCAATGTGCAATAAAATTTTGTGGTTGGACAAAGGAAAACAGATAGAATTTACTGACGATGTTCAAGGCGTCTGTGACAGATATGAAACATTTCTTGAAAAAAAACAGAACTGAACATAGGGTGGACTGCCAAAATGAAGATTCCGATGATAATTCACTACTGTTGGTTCGGGGGTAAACCTCTTCCGTATCATGCAATAAAATGTATAGACAGCTGGAAAAAGTACTGTCCTGATTTTGAGTTCATATGTTGGGACGAGAGTAAAATCGATCAGTTTGATAATCAATTTCTATCTCAGGCAATCGAGGCGCGTAAATGGGCATTTGCGGCAGACTATGTTCGATTGATGGCACTTTATAATTTTGGCGGCATTTACCTTGATACAGATGTAGAATTTATCAGACAGCCTTTTGAATTTATGGATAACGATGTGTTCTTGGGCTTTGAATGCCAAGATAGAATAGCAACAGCTGTTATAGGAAGTATACAGGGGCACTCTTTTATAAAAAAGCTTGCCGAAGAATATTCTGAAAGAAGCCTGCTGCTCACTGACGGGAGTATAGACTATACTCCCAATGTGGTGTATTTTACACAAGAGTTGATTAACCGCGGACTTAAAACGGATAATACGCTTCAGAATATTGGCGGGATAGCCATATATCCCAGCGAATTTTTTTCGCCGAAAAGTCTTGATACGGGAAAAATACATGCTACGGATAATACATGCGCTATACATCATTTCAATGCCAGCTGGCTTCCGATTAAAAAACGTATCAATATGCGTATCGCACAGATCATTGGACCGGAGCTTACAAAATTTATAAAAAAAGCAGCACGGAGAAGCAGTCATGAATGAACCGTTGGTTAGTATAATTATTCCTGTATACAATTCGGAAAAATATATTGCTGAATGTTTGCACAGTGTTTTCAGACAGGAATATCAAAATATTGAAGTTATCGTTGTTGATGATGGCTCATCGGATAAATCACATGATATATGTATAAATCTTGCGGCAGAAAACCATTGCTTAAAAGTGTTCCATAAAGATAACGGCGGGGTAAGCGCGGCACGCAATTTTGGTTTGGATAAATGCAACGGCGAATTTGTCGCGTTTATCGATTCTGATGACTTTATTGAACCGCACCATATCAAATCGCTTGTCGGGGCGATTGGAAGCGATATCGACTGTTCAATATGCGGATATTTCTTGGATTACAGAGGAAAAACCGATATGCGCGTTTTTTCTGAACTGCACGATATGAATACGCATCAGGCAATGCTCAATATGCTTGATCCCTCATTATATCAGGGATTTCTTTGTAACAAATTGTTTCGCAAGAAAATTATTGACAGTTATCATATACGGCTGAAAGAAGATATATTTTATTGCGAAGACCTTCTTTTTTGCGCCGTATATTTCCGATTTAGCAGTAAAATCTCTTGTACAGCGTCAGCAACATATCACTATCGGCAGCATAGTGAAAGCTTTGTTAATCGGCAGGAACATTCGGACAAACGGACAAAGCATATGCTGACAGCAATTACAGCTTTTCGGAAATGCGCTGAATTATATAATGACAGTCCCGAAGTGGTGACTTTGGCGTTGGCACGGGCAGGGACCGAATATGCGCGTATTTTCAGACGGGTATGCTGCTCAAAGTCTGACGCCAGATCGGCGGCTGATCTTTTGCGTGCTCTTCGGACGTATAGAAGTGTGGTAATCCGCTCTTCGCTGAATTCAAAGGAGAAAATAAAATTTATTTCCACTTGCATTATGCCAAAAACAGCATCAAAGTTTTGGACGGCGAGGGAAACCAGATTCTTGAAATGGTGAATCGTATGGGCGAAATAAAAGTTTCAATTATTATACCGATCTACAATGCCGAAAAAACACTTCGGCGTTGTATTGGCAGCGTATGCTCACAGACACTTAAAGAAATTGAAATAATTTGTGTGGATGATGGTTCATCGGATGGCAGCATGGATTTGCTTGTTGAACTTGCAAAAACGGACTGCCGAATAAATGTT
>CAJTMU010000173.1 GCA_910577365.1 uncultured Oscillospiraceae bacterium
TATAATCATACCGCATATTATGCCTCAATATTTTGATCTGCTCCTCGGTTGAATTGATGGCTTCGAGCTGCTTTTGGAATGATTCGCTTTGAGACAAAAGTATACCGTTTGTGTATTCGGAAAGCTGCAAATTATACTGACTTAAAAGGCTGTGAAAAATTATCACATAGACCAGAAGCATTACTGCCGTGACAGCATAAATGTATAACGTTGCAACCGGCGATCTTGTATAATGCTCGGGATAAGTTCCTATCAGAAAAAGCAGGATTGTAAAGCCAATCGGTACAAAGGTAAGCGTTCGCCAGCTTTTGTCGGGAAGATAATCTAACAGCATAAACTTTTTTCTCAAAAGCTTATATTCAGCTAAAATACACAGGGCATAGCTACCGAGCCTTATCAGCAGATCCACGATTTTTCCTCCGCCGAAAACGGTAACGGCGATAGTTTGAGAAACGGCAATCATCACCGATATGCTCAGCTGCATGGTATAATTGAATATAGCCTGCCATGGTGAAAAGTTAGATATAAAATAAAGGACAAGCATTGCGGGAACAGACAGCGCGGGAATGCAGAGCCGCAGCGTAACAACTAAACCGAAAAGCTTCATTGCGGTAAACGTATAAAAGCATACCCACAGCAGATACGACGCAAGGAGAATAACGATCTTTTTTACTTTGCGTTGTAATTTCATGCAGGAGGACATCATGGCAAGCGTTCCGACCACAACGACAAATGCTTTTACCATATAATAAGCGATATCGTTTTCAAAGGTTATCACTGTACCCGCCTCCGTTCAGCTCGTGGTCTATATATTTTTTCCTTGCCTCGGCATATTTTCTTGTAACTGACAGAACCGTTCCGTCTGACATGACAAAGCCCGCAGCGTTTACGGTTTTGATATGCTCCATATTGACAAGATAGCTGGCGGAGCTCTTTATAAAAGAACCGTTTTCAATATACTCCGCTATCATACTGTCAAATGTTCCTCGGAAGTAAACGCTTTCAAGGGTATCCCCTCCCGCAAGACGATATATCATGCGGTGGTTGTAGTATTCGATATAAATAATATCCTCGGCGCAGACCGAGGTCGTTCCTGAGGCGCACTTTAAAACAAAATGCTGCTGCGGCTTTTTGATATTGGAAAAGCAGTCCGCAAGCTCTGCTGCGACTTTTTCCTTTTCGGCAGGCTTTATAAGGTAGGAAAATGCTTTTACTGAATAGGACTCCAGAGCGTAGTCCTTTGACGTGGTGAGGAAAATTATATACGCCCTGGGATTTTTCCGTCTGAGGGCTTGTCCCAGCTCAATGCCGTTCATATCAGGCATGATTATATCCAGTATGTAAATATCGGAGACGGTTTCCTCTTGCTCGAGAAGCTTCCTGCCCGAGGAAAAAGCGCTGATCTTTGCGGGTATATTATTTGCCCCGGCATAGTCGCTGATCATATCGCAAATTTTTTCAAGCTCGGCGTTATTGTCATCACAGACGGAAATATGGTACATCGGCAGATCCCCCGTAAAAAAGCGATTATTTATTATATTATACTACGTTTATCGGCATATTGCAAGCGAGGCTTATGTTAGATAAGTGATTTTTGCGTCAAATAAGTGATTCCTGTTGAAAACTTGAAATAGATTTGCTAAAATATAAAAAATTAAGCAAAAGTAAAGTGTGAAGGGGCGGATATGCCAAAATGCGCTTATATATCGGAATAGGATTCGTCTATTTCACGCAAAATAAACGCCGTTTCACGCAAGACATCTTGATTTTTGCCAATAAAAAGCTATTATGTAAGAAACAGCTTTGTTTATGCTAAAATTTACATACAAGGAGAGAACTATATGAAAAGGATTTTCAAAAGGGTCTCTGCGGCGGTCACAGCGCTGGCAGTCGTGCTGACGGCATTCGTGTTTGACGTGCCGGGGAAGATGATTGCGGCGGCGGCAGACCATCCGGATCACGCGGTGTGCGGCGATGCAAGCTGCACCGAACACACGACTATATCTGATTGGACGGGGATAAGCGACTTTAACAGTGTATCATCGGGCAATTATTATCTTACCGCTGATGTTACCCTCACTGATCAGGTAACGATCGCTACGGGAATCGATATTACCCTTTGCTTGAACGGGCATACTATTACGGCGGCAAGCAATAATCGTATTTTAAATGTTACCGGCGGCTCTATTACTCTTTGCGACTGCAAGGGAACGGGCACGCTTACGGGCGGCAAAACTTCTATCGGCGGCGCTTTATATGTTTACGGCTTCGATTCAACCTTTACAATGTATGGCGGAACAATTTCCGGCAATACTGCCACCGTCAGCGGCGGCGGTGTATATGTTAATAATGGAACATTGATAAT
>CAJTMU010000174.1 GCA_910577365.1 uncultured Oscillospiraceae bacterium
CGGAAATACATTTTTATCTGATTAGCTATTACACATTAACGGAAACGTGCAGCAATGCGGTTTGCGCAGGGGCTGTCCGGATAATCTCCGCAAAAAAGCCGAAATATTCCCTGCTTTGCACGGAGGATATGGGCAACCTTACGACAGGGGAGAGGCTGAGAGTTTTGCGTCTGCGCGCGGGATATACCATTGAACAAGCCGCCCGGGCTGTCGGCGTTGGGCGGCGGTGTGTGATGAATTATGAGCTTGGCAGGGTCAGGGGCATGAAAAAGGGAACGGTTACAAAGCTGTGTGAGCTTTATGATAAGCCGAATATTCTCAATTTCAAGGTATAATATTTTACCAATCATAATCAATGGGCACAGACAAATTGTATTTAATACCCATATTGACCTCATCCAAAGCGGTCAATATGGGTTATTCTCTTTTCAATTCATGCAGCAGCTTTTTACATAGGGTGTGTAAAGTCACCATTTTATTGAACTTTCAATATTATTAGAAGGTATGCTCAATGGAAGATTTTGTAAAGCGGCTGAAAGAACAAATGCTCAGTGAGTTCATACGGCAAGACAGGCGCGGAGTGTATGGCTTTACACAGAAACTAATGGCGTACAATTCCAACAAAATAGAGGGAAGCACGCTGACAAGCGAATAAACCGCGTCGCTGTTCGACACGGGAACGATCGTTACGGACGGCGAGTTCGTTTACAGGACAAAGGATGTTGAGGAAATGACGGAGCAGTTCAAGATGTTCAACGAGGTCTTGAAAAGCCTTGACAAACCGTTGACCGCCGAGATGATAAAGTCATCTCATTTTCAGCTTAAAACTGGCGTATTCGAAGATTACGCGAACGGATACCCCGTAGGCGAATTTAAAAACAGGGCGAACGCGGTGGGCAATATAATTACCGAAATGCCGCAAAACGTTCCGAGCCGTATAGACAAGCTGATTTCCGCATATAATGCGAGAGAGCGAAAGCTGGGAGACATAGCGCGGTTTCATCTTGAATACGAGCGTATTCACCCGTTTCACGACGGCAACGGTCGTACAGGACGCGCGATAATCCTCAAACAGTGCCTTGACAGCGGGATAGTTCCCGCGTTAATCCGCGATGAGGACAAGGCTCGGTATTATCACGCACTCCAGACTGCTCGTGAACATAGCCTTACGGTTTTTTTTCAAGGAGCAGCAGAATAAGTATTATGAGCAGATAAGAGCGTTTGTTGAGCCGATTTAATTCCTTGCCACACAAGAAACGGCGGTATTCCCATAGAAAATATGTTGATAATAAAATCAACGGAGAGGAGGAGCAAATATGATTAATTCCGATAACAGCAAGGCTTTACCGATTTCTGACATAAATCTTTCAATGAATTTCGCGCAGATAAGCAATTCGCTGAACAATACGAAAGACGATATCGAGCAGAATCTGAAATATATAACCCTTTTTGAAAACATATTCCTTGATTATGCCAAAAGGCAGAAAGCGTGTTTGGAAAAAATGATAGCAATTTCGGATCTGCCAGATAACTGGAATGACAACGGAGCAAAAAAGTTCGGCCACAAGCTAATTGTGAAATGTTACTCCATTCTGTTTGGGTTACCCGTGCTGCCCGAAATATTCCCCGTTGCGGACGGTTCAATTCAATTTGAGTATGAGATGGATGACGGTCTGTATCTGGAGTTTAACATTTTTGAAAATGAGGTGTCTGAGTTTATTGCTTATCCTGACGGCAAGAAGATTGAGCGGACTATTGAAAGCAATAAAATAACTGAGGAAGTGAAAAAATTTTATAGTCTGACAAGAGTGTTGGCGGCTAATATTTTGGCGCTATTGGATGATGAAGTGCCGATAACGCTTACATACATATATTAACAAGCCTGTTCATTTTTTGACAGGCTATTATTTTTATAGCACTTTTCTAACGCCATTGACAAAGTTTGCCAATTTTATGCGATTTTATAATGATTTTTATAAATTTATACGGATTTTCTGTCGGCAAAGTGTTATAAAATGCGTATAATTAAGATGTGATAGGTGAGAAAATGCTTGAATTTGAATTAGTTGAAATGGTAAACAAAATCTCGCAGACAAAAAGTGAGAGCAATTATTTAGAGATCAAGGCGGCTCGTGACGGCTGTCCAAAGCTGTTTGACACGCTGTCCTCGTTTTTCAATCAATGCGGCGAGGTTATCATATTTGGAGTAGATGAACAGAGCAGATTTGAGGTCTGCGGAGTGTATGCCCCCACAATGGGC
>CAJTMU010000175.1 GCA_910577365.1 uncultured Oscillospiraceae bacterium
GAAACTGAGCGCACCACCTCGGGGATTATATCGCCCGCCTTGCGCACCACTATCCTGTCCCCTACTCTTATGTCCTTGTCGGTTATGATATCTTGATTATGAAGCACGGCGCGCGCAACGGTGGTGCCCGCCAGCTCCACGGGGTCAAATATCGCCACGGGGGTAAGAGCGCCCGTTCTGCCCACATTAATTTCTATATCCCTGAGAGTGGTTTCCTTTTCCTCGGGGGGATATTTGAAAGCCACCGCCCATTTAGGCACTTTGGTGGTAGAGCCGATTTCCGCACGCAGCGCAAAGTTATCCACCTTAACTACCGCGCCGTCGATATCAAAAGGAAGCGAACGCCGCATTTCCCCGATTTGTTTAATGCGCTCCAGAACCTCTCCGGCGCTTTTGCACACTTTAAAATCGGGAATGACCTTGAAACCCAGACCGCATAAAAACTCCAGCGACTGAGAATGTTCTGTAAGCTCTTCGCCCAACGCGCCCATCTCTATGCGCTGAATATTGAAGCAGAATATATCAAGTTTCCGCGACGCGGTAACGCGGCTGTCCTTTTGCCTTAATGAGCCTGCCGCGGCGTTCCGCGGGTTTTTGGGGAGCGGCTCACCATTTTTTTCCTGCTCATCACAAAGCGCCGCGAAGCTTGCTCTCGGCATATAAACCTCGCCGCGAACCTCTATAAACGGTATCTCTTTGGCAAGCTTAAGAGGTATAGAGCGGACGGTTTTTAAATTCTGCGTGATATCCTCGCCCACAAAGCCGTCGCCGCGGGTAGAGCCTCTTACAAAAACACCGTTTTCATATTCCAGCGACACCGAGAGACCGTCGATTTTAGGCTCTACGACAAATTCTTTTGCGCCCTGCTCCGCTACGCGGTTCACAAATTCTTCAACCTCGGAAACGCCGAAAACGTCCTGAAGGCTGCCCATCTGCACCGCGTGAGTTACCTTTTCAAAGGTGTTCAGTGCCGTTCCGCCCACGCGCTGCGACGGCGAATCGGGCGTGAGAAGCTCGGGAAATTCCTGCTCCAGCCCGCGAAGCTCCCTCATTAAAGCGTCATACTCGTCGTCCTCAATGGTCGGCGAGTCCAGATCGTAATAATTGCGGTTGTGACGCTCTATTTCGACGCGGAGCGTCTCAACTCGTTCTTTTGCTTTGTTTATATCCAAAACTTCCTCCTAAAGAGATTTATAATGTCGCGCCGTAATCCTGAAGCGAACCTACAAGCTCATCCGAGGTGGTAACAACGTGCGTGTAAGCCTCGGGAACTCTGCCCACGATAACAGTCTCCGCGGCAACGATAGCGGTCGAAACGGGAACTCTCGCGGAATAGCCGGGAATTACCGCGGCGACCTCCGCGTCTATCTGTATCACTATTCGATGCAGGGTCTGATTTATTCCCGCCTGGGTGAACTCACTGATTATGGTGGTGGTAGCGTAACCGAGCGGCTCAACGCTCATTCCCACAGAAAAGCCCCTGCCGTGGAGCAGCTCTATTCCAACCAGCGTGCCGATGGGTATATCTATACTGATAGCCGATATCCGCTCCAGCTCCCGCTCAATCCTGCTTGAAACGCCCGTCTTCAGCCTGTTTATGCTCATCACGTTGCTTTCAAGCGAGATAATCTCTCCCTCCGCGTTGGTGGTGAGATTGACAAGCCTTGAATAATCCGCTCCCTCCAGCTCCAGCTCGGACATGACAGCGTCATTGATAATGTTCGTGACCGCCGAGTGGCACTCATAGGCGTTTATCGTTTCAACGACGGGTCTGAACCTCAAATCCGCCAGAAAAAATAACCCCAGCAATATCAGCGCCAGAGCAATGAGCTTTGTGCCGAGCTTTCTCCCAAAGCTTTTCCTTCCCGTAACCATGAAAATCACCTCTTCCCGCATAATATGTTTATGCAAGCAAATAGGTGAATTATGGCTTTGTCCGAAAATAAGCGTATTGCTTTGTCGGATAAGGGGGGATTTTGGCTTGTTTTTATTATGTCACTGAGAAGATGTGATTCTGTTAGCTTTGTTGACCTGAATTTTTTATAAATTTCCCGAACAGCAAGCACTGCTTTGCAGGTAGTTGCATAGCCTATATAAAGTGTTAATGCAACGCAATGTTGACGCAGGAAATTTTTCGCGAGAGCTTGAATGCACAACACGCAGCGAAGCGAAGTGTTGCGCATTCAAGCGGGTCGCGGAAAATTT
>CAJTMU010000176.1 GCA_910577365.1 uncultured Oscillospiraceae bacterium
ACGGAAGTTCGCCGAACACCCTCAGTGTGAACACCTCGCGGTAAGGTTCGGGCAGTCCATGCAGGCATTTATGAAGTCTAAAGGCAGTGTCCTTGTCCTCCGTTATTTCGGCTATATCGCGCTCGTCGGGGACAAGCTCCGCCTCGTTCAGCTCCGTGAGCCTTTTCCGTTTTTTAAGCAAACTGAAATAGCTGTTTTTGGCTATCCCGCAAAGCCATACCCTGATGTCGCAGTCTCCGCGGAAATCTTTAATTGACTTCATTGCTTTGAAAAACGTTTCGCTTGTAAGCTCCTCCGCCAGCGTTTCATTTGCCGTCAGCCCGCGCAAATAACGGAATACGTCTCCAAAGTATTCCATATAGAGCCGCTCGAACTCTTCCACTTTCTCACCTCCTCACTTATATGACTCTCTTAAATCCAAAATATCACAGGAAAATAAAAAAATCCCGAAAAATTTCAGGACAGTATATAATAAGTATAAAAAAGTTATCGCGGCGCAATAGCTAAAAGCTTAATTGATATTTGCGAAGAATGGCATAATACCCACGAAAAATTTTTCCGGCAAGCGTCCGTAAAAGCGAAGCCGTCATAACGGGCTGAGCTTTTACGAAAAGCTAACGCGAACGGCTCAAAATGCCGTTCGCAGAGATACAAAATGTTCAAATTTAAATAAATCAGCTTAGACAGCCTATATTTTTTAATTACCGCGTTCGCTTTTAAAGGGTAAAAACACCGCTGCGCCTGCGCCCGCAAGAACCGCCGCAAAAACGAACAGCCTCCAAATCTCCGTAGTAAAATATTCCGCGATATCCGCAAAGCGCTCCAAATCCCAGAACAGCGCAATTCCCACACCTACCGCGAAAACAGCCCCGACAAGAACTGCACCCGCCGCGCAGTCCTTGCAGCGCCGTATAAGCTCGTCGCGTTCATTTGTTACTCTATCCGCAAGATATTCCAAAGCAGTGTTGACGGCTTCAAGCCCCATAACCAAACCGAATGTCAGCAGCAATATTGCCCATTCAGTGCGTGACAGCTCATAAAACCGTGCCGCGAACCAGCTGATAAATCCAACTGCGCACAAATGAAACCTAAAATTTCTTTCGCGAATCACAAGCGCCAAACCGCGACCGGCATAGGCAAACCCCTTAAAAAAAGCCCTCATTTCCCACCGCCGCGCGTTATACCGAGCCTTTCAAGTACCCTTTCCTGCTTATCAAACATTATTTTTTCTTCCTCACCGCCGTTTACATGGTCATAGCCCAGAAGATGAAACAGCGAGTGAGTTATAAGAAATGCCAATTCTCTTTTAAAGCTGTGGGAGTATTCCTCCGCTTGCTCCCGCGCCTTTTCAAGCGAAACCACGATATCCCCGAGAATTATCGCGTCGTTATCGGGATTTACTTCAAAGCCCCACTCATCACCGATGGGGAACGACAGCACGTCCGTTTCCCTGTCGATATTGCGGAATTCCGCGTTAAGCTCCCGTATCCGCTCGTTGTCCACGAACGTCACCGAGACCTCTGCGTCCTCTTCTATCTCCTCTTCAGCAAGAGCGCCGCGGGTGCAGTCCTCAATCAGCTTCTCAAAGTCATCAGGGGGAGAGATCGACTGTTCGTTGCTGAGGTTAATATAAATATTCATTTCTTCTCCTTATAAAAATCAAAAAAGTACTTATATATTTCAAGACTCTGCCTCTCGTCACCGTAATCAAGCGGCTCGTCGGCATAACATAGGATAACGAACGGCTCGCCGTGAACATCGAAATTCAAGTCGGAAAGCAGCCGCCAAAGTATATATCCCAATCTGCCGAATTTTTTTAGAGACACTTTTCCCGTACCGACGTTTTCATCAAAAAACTTTTCCAATCCGCGGGAAAGCTCCCCGCCAAACAGCTTTTTATCAAAATTCTCATCCGGTCCAAACTCAAAATGCCGCAATAAGCACGCCCAATGCCCTCTTAAATCTTTAAAGCAATCTTCCAACTCAAACAAAACCTCGTCGTCGGGGTGCTCAAGAAACTGCCTGTCCAGCTCCGAGAAATACGATTCCGCCGAGCCGAATCCCGACAAACATAAAATCAGCAATGCTGTCAGTTTTTCCACTATGCACCCCAATCACA
>CAJTMU010000177.1 GCA_910577365.1 uncultured Oscillospiraceae bacterium
GACATGGAAAGGAAAAAAATTATGAAAATCGAAACACAGTGCCTTCACGAGGGCTATACTCCCAAAAACGGCGAACCGCGGGTAATGCCGATAGTTCAGAGCACGACCTACGTTTACGACTCCACCGATGACGTTGCGGCGGTATTCGACGACCCTACCAAGAGCCTTATCTACTCGCGTTTTGAGAACCCTACCACCGATGTTGTGGAAAAGAAGATAGCTGCTCTCGAGGGCGGCGCGGCGGCAATGTGCACGTCAAGCGGACAGGCTGCCTCGCTGCTGTCTATCCTCAATATATGTGAGGCGGGGGACAGCTTTATAGCATCATCTTCAATATACGGCGGCACGATAAACCTTTTTGGGGTAACGCTGAAAAGAATGGGCATCGAGTGTATCTGGGTGGACGAAGGCTGCACCGCCGAGGAGCTTAACAGCGCGTTCAAGCCAAACACCAAGGCGGTTTTCGGGGAAACTCTCGCCAATCCCGCGCTTACCGTGCTGGATATCGAAATGTGGGCTAAGGCGGCTCACGACCACGGCGTTCCGCTGATAATCGACAATACCTTTGCCACGCCGATACTCTGCCGCCCGATGGAATGGGGCGCGGATATCGTGATACATTCCACCTCAAAATACATGGACGGACACGCGGTGCAGGTGGGCGGCGTTATTGTGGACAGCGGCAAATTCGACTGGACAAGCGGTAAATTCCCCTGCATGACCGAGCAGGACGAGAGTTATCATGGGCTTATTTACACAAAGGACTACCCCGCCGCACCCTATATCATAAAGGCGCGTATGCAGCTTATGAGGGATTTTGGCTGCTATCCCGCGGCACATTCGTCCTTCCTGCTCAATTTGGGTCTGGAAACGCTTGCGGTGCGCATGAAGCGATACTGCGAAAACGCCTTGAAGGTGGCGGAATACATCGAGAGCACGGGTAAAGCGGAATTTGTTACCTATCCTGCGCTGCCTAACAGCAAGGGTCATGAGTTGGCAAAGAAGTATCTCCCAGACGGAACAAGCGGCGTAATTTCTTTCTCAATAAAAGGAGGACGCTCTACGGCTGTAAAGTTTATGGACAGCCTTAAGCTGGCTTCAAACGAGGTTCATGTTGCGGATATACGCACCTGCGTGCTTCACCCCGCAAGTGCTACTCACAGACAGCTTACCGACGAGCAGCTTGCCGCGGCGGGCATTGACGGCGGTCTGATAAGGTTCTCGGTAGGTTTGGAGAACGTCGACGATATCATCAATGATTTGAAGAACGCGTTTGCTAATGTCTGAAAGCAAAACTTTGAGGAATTTAAGTGAGTTTTACAGGATTTGACATACAAACCGCTCACGCGGAAAAAAGGGACAAAACGTCCACGCAGTGAAATTTTCCGCGTAAGCCCGTGAAAGCGGAGCGGGACGAAGTATAGCGGAGCTTTTACAAGCGGATCGCGGAAAATTTTTTTAATAAGGAGAAACTAATTGATTACAGTATCTAATGTAAGCGTCAGCTTCGGCGGACAGCTTTTATTTAAGGACGTGGAGCTTAAATTCACGTCGGGAAATTGTTACGGAGTTATAGGAGCAAACGGCGCGGGGAAATCCACCTTTTTAAAGGTACTTTGCGGTGAGCTGGAGCCGACAAAGGGAACGGTTTCCAAGCCCGAGGAGCTTCGCATGTCGGTGCTGCGGCAGGATCACTACGCTTTTGACGAGTTCACCGTGCAGGACGCGGTGATAATGGGCAACCGCCGCTTATATGACATTATACAGGAAAAGGACGCGCTGTACGCCAAGGAGGATTTTTCCGACGAGGACGGCGAGCGCGCATCGGTTTTGGAGGGCGAGTTCGCTGAGCTTAACGGCTGGGAGGCGGAAAGCGACGCTTCAAAGCTGATACAGGGTTTGGGGCTTCCAGAGGAAATACTCTCGCAGAAGATGGAGAGCCTGACGGGTAATGAAAAGGTAAAGGTGCTGCTGAAAAGCATTCTCCCAAGAAATCCACGGAGATAGCTTTCAGTTTCGTCTTTGGAATACTGCCGCATCCAATCGA
>CAJTMU010000178.1 GCA_910577365.1 uncultured Oscillospiraceae bacterium
AAGCGATTGCAGCGGCGATATGACAATGGTAAGTCCGCGCTCTGTCTGTCCCGACATCAGAGCCGGCAGCTGAAATGTTACCGATTTTCCTACGCCTGTAGGAAACACTGCAAGCAGTGATTTTCCGCCGACCGCTGCCTGCGCCGCCATTTCCTGGAGCGGTTCGTTATCGTATTTCCTGAACTCGCCGAATCCGAAAAGCTCTTTCAGCTTTTTATGAATATCTAGTGTGGAGTCGCAATAGGAGCAGCCTTCCTTGCATCGTGTATTGCAGAGCAGCTTTATAATATTCTCAATGCCGGGAAAATTATATATGAGCCAAGGCGGTGTTACCGAATGGTGATCCTGCGTTCCGATAAGCGCAAGGGAATACGCAAGCTCCGTCGGTCTTTGCCGTATAAAAGGTTCAAGATCCGCATTTTCGCAGATCTTTCCGCCGTATTCCATGCGGATAAGCTCTGAAATCTCCCCACCGTCGGAGCTGTAATCAAGATATTCAAAAAATCCGCAGAACTCTTTTTCCGCTTTAAGCAGCAGATAATATATTTTTTTGATGTTGTCATTCAGTGTCAAGAACGCGTTTACTTCATCATGAAACAGCTTTTGCGCTTTTTTTGAATCGTTCAGGGGATTGTTCAGCTCGTCGCAAAGCAATTTGTCGTCCTTTACCAGCGCGTGATAGGGGCGCTCCGGGAAAAGCAGCGGCGAGAGATACAGCGTATCTATGTATTTATCTGTAACTGTGGTATTTACCGTGGGAAGTATATATTTTAAATCATGATGGATAATATTATGACCGCAGAGAAATTCAGCGCCCGAAATAAACCCGGAAAACTCACTTAAAGAAGTGGAATGAAGCTCGCCGTCTTTTTCACAAACCGCTCCCAGATCCTTTATTTTATTATCCCTGCCAACCTCACTGTCTATAAACGCTATGCTCTTTCCCATGATGTCACGACCTTTACCTGAATTATATTGATATTATAGCATATGGGGAGGTAAAAATCAAGGCAATTAGTGATGACATAATAATTATGTAAAGATTTAATCTACTGACTATTTCATAATAATATATCTTTTTATCTTATAAACAATATCCAATTGATAGTTGTAGATATATCCAAAAGATATATAATAATATCTAATGGATATATTAGACGGGTAATGATCGCGCGGAGGTGCAGAATGGATCTTAAAGCAATCAGGAGCCGCATAAAGGCGGAGAGGAAAAAGGTCGGGCTCACACAGGAGGGGCTTTCCGAGAAAGTGAGTGTTACACCTCATTATATTTATGAGATAGAGCGCGGAATGAAAGCTATGTCGGTGGAAACGCTGATAAACCTGTCCGAGGCTCTGGAGCTTTCCGTAGATTATATTTTATATGGGATACAAAGACGGAATCTCGGAAAGGTTTACAGAATGCTCGACGAGATGAGCGACGAGCGGCGGCTTCGGGCGGAGGAGGCATTTGAAAAGCTCATCCCCTGTATAAGATAATTAACAATCCTGCGGGTGATATCCGCAGGATTGTTAATTTCGGTACTGGAAAATATTTTCTGTTCCCGATACCGGAATACAATGAATATCATGCTCCGATAAAGTAAAATAAAGGGGAAAGGAGCTGGTGCAATGGAACGGGATATTATCCGGAAATATCTTGATATCAGGGAAACCAAAAGCGGGATACTTACGGAGGACGGAAAATGCCTTTATCTTTACGGGAATATCTGCTGCGAGGCGCGGTGCAGACGTTTTTTCCTGCGCTCGGAGTATGCAGAGAGCTTTCTGGTCGTAAGGAGCAGCGACAGGAGCAGCGTTTAACAAAATTCGGAAAGAATGCTTAGGGTAAAGGAGCTGATCGTGCTTTATGAGATCGATTTTGAGCAGTCCTCCATGTACGGAGTTTTTTCGGGAGGGATAGATCTGCCGCTTGTGGATTATCTTGCGGATATCCTCTCTATGGAAAAAAGAGATGCTATAAACTGCATAAATCTGATGCGTAAAGCGG
>CAJTMU010000179.1 GCA_910577365.1 uncultured Oscillospiraceae bacterium
AGGAATCGGGTATAGAGTGGTTCACACGGATAAACTCCACCGACATGCAGCCCATGCGCACATTCTGACGAGGCTCGACAACGTTAAGCGAAGCCTGAGAAAGCAGACCGTGCTCTTTCAGTTTTCCCTCGACCAGACCCAGCGTAAGGCGCGTTCCGTAAATCGGAACATTCACCTTTTTCAGAAGATACGGCAGCGCTCCTATATGATCCTCATGACCGTGAGTTATGATTATTCCGCGGAAATGATCTTTATTTTTCTCAAGATAGGTGAAATCGGGAACTACAAGGTCTACGCCTGGCATTTCCGCGTCGGGGAATGTCAGACCGCAGTCCACGATAAACATATCGTTGCTGCACTCATAAACGTACAGATTCTTTCCTATCTCATTAAGCCCGCCAAGCGGTATAAATCTTACAGGAGTGGAGCGCACCTCTCTTGGCTTTTTCGCTGTTGTTTTCTGCACCGAACGGCTGTCTGTCAGCACTCTTTGCTCTCTGACAGCGGAGCGCTGCGGTGAAACGCTGCGGCGGAATTTCTTCACCGGCACGTTTGGCGCAACGCCTGCTTTCGAAGCGGCATTCGACGAATGCGAAGCGTTCAATTTTGATTTTTGCGCGGGTGCTCCGTCCTTTCGCGCTATGCTTTCAGTTTCTGTAAGCAGCTTATTATTGGTTAATAATCCCATCAAAAATTTCCTTTCCTTTTTGCGCGGCTTTCGGTTATACTAATATACAGCCGCGACACTTAAATAAAAAATCCAACAAAATTTGCAGCACTACCGACTGATACGCTGACATACAAAAAAGCAAACGAATACACGGTCAAGACCGCCTACGCGCGTACTTTTATCGGGGGCGAAAAAGCTCGTCCCTACTAATATCCGCGAACAGCACATAATAAATATTTTTGACGCTTAGACCATGGCTGAATGAAGCTCGGCGGTCATTTATGAAATATCAATGCGGCTTTTATGTAAAGCATATTTTACAGAGCAGAGCCGAAAAGCGCGCATATGGGTATGGTGGTATGATTTTCCGCGTCAAACCCGTCCGCCCCGCAAATGAAACGGGACAAAACGGTATTGCGGCAAAGGCACTTTTACCGAAAGCTTCTTCGCCAAGACAGGTATATGTTACAAAAAATATTTCCGATAATAATCAGCCCGCATATTACACTCGTCCCAAAAATGACGTTTTCCATCACACGCATATCGGCGGACATCGGTTATGGCATTCCTATATAAGTATATCCGCATACAACCCCATTATATAAAAATACATATTTTAATTATAACCTTTTTTTTCCGAAATGTCAAGAGGGAAAACAAATAAAAGTCGCGGCGTTACCGCGTATTCAAAAGTGTATTTTTCCGCCGTTTACTTTAGACAGGGCTTAACGTGATTTCTCGGCAAAGCTCCGGAATTTCCGAAAAAAGTAACAGCGTTTTCAATAAAAATACTTTACTCTCTTAATGTTACCGTTTGTATTTTCCTATGATATTAAACCCGAAATCCGCAAATATTAAACTCGTTGAAAAAAATGAAAGGCACAGGTAACATGGAAAAAACAGCTAAATTCGTTTCAAGGGCATTCTGTGCGGCAATAGCTCTGACGGCAATGCTTATAAGCTATTACTATGCCGCCCTGCCCGTTAATATAAGTATGGATATTTCCGAAGAGTTTCCCGACGGAGGCTTCTCAGCGGCAGTTCTGCGACCACTTGACGATGGAATGGGTTACTATGTTGGAGCGGTTCCCATAAAATCAGCCCGAACCGAGAGTGTGGTACGTCCCAATCTGATTCCTTGCGGCACTCCGTTCGGAATAAAAATGAAATCGGACGGGGTAATTGTGGCTTCCGTTGAGGAAAGCTCCCCCGCCGATAACTGCGGACTTAAACAAGGAGATATAATTTACGCTATAAATGGCGTATCGGTGCGAACCAACATTGAGGTTTCCGAAGCGATAGCCCTCTCTCCCGACAACTGTGAGATTATTC
>CAJTMU010000180.1 GCA_910577365.1 uncultured Oscillospiraceae bacterium
TACAGCTATGATATCGCACGTCATCATCATGAAAGATGGGATGGACGCGGTTATCCGGATGGTTTGCAGGGCGATGAGATCACTATCTGGTCACAGGTAGTGGCACTGGCAGACGTTTATGACGCGCTTACATCCCCAAGAGTATATAAGGCGGCGTTTGATCATGAAACCGCTGTTAATATGATTTGCAACGGAGAATGTGGTACATTTAATCCGAAGCTTATTGAAATGTTCAAAGAAAATGCGGAGAGACTCAGAGAGAAAATCAACGACGAGTCGTCGCTGTTCTGAAAAAAGCAAAACGCCTGCTGAGGCAACGCTCACGCGAAGCCCAGCAGGCGTTTTTTCATCTGACGCGGCATTGTTGTTCAAGTGACTGCATTCGGCGTATGCCCCTACGCTGGTTGGTTATAATCGAATTAAGTATGGGTACAAGTCCCTTGCAAACATTGAAATTTAAAGCAGTTTGCGACATTCTTACAGCGCCAAGGTGGTGCGGTATCATCTCACGAAGAAAATCACAGTTGATGTTTCCGTCTGACATAGCCGTTTTCATTTGTGAGAACATTGCGCACATGATACTGTTAATGCGGTTTTCATACGCGTTTACGGAACGCTGCTGGTTTATGAGTGTAAGGCAGGTAGCGTAAACTGCTTTCATGTTAGCTATGCTCTGTGTCTGCTCGGAGATTATATTGCGGGCTATGTTTTGCATGGTTTCGTCTCTGGTAAAGCGGATCAGGTTTTCGGACATTTCAATTGCCGCCATATGATGGGGTATCATCTGCACAATAAAATTGTTGGATATGCTGTCAGTAAGTGGAGCACGTGTCATGGCATCTATCATGTTGTCAAGTATTTTTCGGTACTCGTTAAGGTAGTTCTCTGCCGCCAAGCCGTGGATAGGCTGCTGTTTCATATGTATCACCTCAACGCATTATATTCGGGTAAAGAATATTTTGTTAATAAAAAAATTTATTTTAATAGTAAATTTTTTTAAAATAATTTAATGTGAAAAGATACATACTGCACAAAAAGTGTTGAAAAATAAATGGAAATATGTTATAATAAATAAGTGTATCCGATTATTTTGTCGGAGGTCATTAATAAAAAGAAAGCGAGTGATATTATGAAATGTCCCGAGTGTGGCTGTGACGAAAGCAAGGTTATAGATTCTCGCCCAACGGAAAATAAGGTGCGCAGACGCCGCGAGTGCATTAATTGCGCGTTTCGTTTTACTACCTATGAAATAATCGAAGAGATTCCGCTGATGGTTATAAAAAGAGATAATACCATCGAGCCGTTCGATCGCGAGAAACTGGTTGACAGGCTGTGCAGAGCCACAGTAAAGCGACCTGTAAAGCTGGAAAATCTTGAGAATATGGTTGAGGAAATAGCCACAGAACTTAAAAACTCGCTTCAGCGTGAAGTTACCTCGGAGAAGATTGGTGAGCTTGTGCTGCATAAGTTGAAGGAGATCGACGACGTTGCCTATATTCGTTTTGCATCAGTATACCGTGATTTTAATGATGTAGACAGCTTTATGAGGATTATCTCTGAACTTAAGGACGATAAGAACAAGTGAGGATAAGTCACGGCATTTGTAGATGGAAAGGTTTTGATGTTCATAATGGAACTTGGCGTTGCAAATGCTGAGTGCCATCTGTGCCATAATAATTAAAATATGGCAGTGCTGCATTTATTGGGCTTGCTCATATCTCTAAATGATATGAAATTTATGAAGGCGGATTTGGTCACTTACATTGAACATAGTTAATCAAATGGAACATTGAGGTTACGCATGTCTCATGAAGCTAAGTTACTTTCTAAGATAAAGTGCCAAATGATGCGCCCCAAATAAAACGAAAAAGAAACAGGAAAATAGCAATTAGGAAAAAAGCGAAAAAAATAGAAAAAGGGGGTTGACAAAACGGAAAGTATGTGATATAATAATTAAGCTGTTGAGAAACAGCGGGAAAGGAACCGC
>CAJTMU010000181.1 GCA_910577365.1 uncultured Oscillospiraceae bacterium
GAAAATACCGAAGCTGCATCGGTGGAGCTTATTACAGCTCCCACCAGAAAGCTCTCTCCAAAGCCGAATTTAAGCACAAAAAAGTGAAGCAGTAGTATTTCTTAACGGAACAACCGGAATCTGCCAGATACTTGTTTTTTTCCTGCTGGGTCTTCTGTCCACACCGTCGGAATTTGGAGAGAGTATTCTGCTTGCTGTGCCAATTTACCTTTGCCTTACCCTGCTTTCACGCCCGATAGCCGTAATGATCTTCGGAGGAAAGTCTGCTATAAGAGACAGAATCTTCATTTGTCTTGCGGGACTTCGCGGAGCTTCATCAATAGTTTTTGCAATACTTGCCATGGACGGCGGTGATTCCGCGACGGAGCATAATATATTTAATATAGTGTTCTGCGTATGTCTGATGTCCATGCTGGTGCAGGGCACACTGCTGCCTTCCGCAGCAAGGCGGCTTAATCTTATCGACGATAATTCAAACGTACTTAAAACTTTCAACGACTATAAGGAAGAGGACTCCATCACCATGATGCGCATGTTTGTTCCCGAAGGTCACCCATGGGAAAACAAAACTCTTAGTGAAGCCGTTCTTCCAACGGGTTCACTTGCGGTAATGATAAAGCGTGACGGTGAAACCATAATACCGCGCGGAAATACTCAGATACTCGCAAACGACAGCGTAGTAATGTCCGTTCCTCCTTACGAAAGCGATAAATCTTTGAAGCTGCGGGAAATTAAAATCAAGGGAAGCCACCCGTGGCTTGGCTGCAAAATACGTGACCTTAAGCTGCCAGACAGACTGCTTATAGTTATGATAAAACGCGGCGATGAAAATCTTATCCCCTCAGGAACAACAGAAATTCGCGGAGATGATATCGTCGTTATCACCGATACGGAGGAAAGTGCAAATCCGCCGGTTCCGCATAAAGAAAAGACAAATAAATAACGTAAGGCGCAGCCGCTAAGTGATATACTTAACGGCTGCACTAATTATAAAAACGTACAAAATTAATATTTGCAATATGTCTGCTTGTAGAAAAAGTTAATTCAACGCAATGTTGACGCAAGAAATTTTTTGCGAGAACCTAATGCACAACACTTCACTTTGCTGCGTGTTGTGCATTAAGGTTGGTCGCGGAAAACTTTAAATTTAAATAATTCAGCTCAGAACATACAGTTTGTTATATTTAAATATATTTATTACAAAATGTGTTTTTTTAGCTCTTTGATTTTTAATCTCTGTATCCCAGAATAAATGATGTACCGTCCTTAATGAAAACCTCTTTGTTTCCGTTGGAATATACCATAATGTATTCTATAAACGCTCCCCATAGATCTTCATCAAACTTCTCCACAGGCTTGTCCATTTTCTTCAAATGCTCCGAAATACTTTCGTATGCTGTTGTTCTGACCGTATATTCCGCATCATTGATATTTTGCGGTACATCTCTCAGTTTATTTTCAATGCGCTCCAATATCCTGCTTCGCTGTTCAAAAACGATTCTCATTACACAGACAAACAGCTTTTCTATATCCTCTTCATACAAATGACCGGTAAAACAGGTATTCAACGGCTTATATTTACCGCTGCACTGATAAACTATTCTTCTGTATTTCGTATTTGAATGCCATACTCTTGAACTAAAAAAATTCCCGCAGTCGCCGCATTTTATTTTGCTAGAGAAAATGCTCACTCCGCTGTACCGGGAACCCTTGGAGCGTTTTCTCTGCTCAAGTTCCGCCTGCACCATATCGAATACCACAGGACTGATGATTGCTTCGTGGTT
>CAJTMU010000182.1 GCA_910577365.1 uncultured Oscillospiraceae bacterium
TAGCGATGGTGGCTCCCGAAACAAGCATTGCAAGCGGTGTGTTGGTAGCTCCGAGATAGTTTAGCGGAAGTTGAATATCGGTGCAGTTTTCAGAGATATAAGCGCTTTGGTGGAGCGCAGGCGTGATTTTTTTGTAAGGCTTATGACCTACAATCACGACCTATTCAATAATGGAAAGATCAAAGCCATGCTTCGCAAAACCCTTTCGGTATCCCTTCGAAAGGCTGGCGCAGCTATCGGAGAGCAGTCTATTAAAGCAGTTTCGGAATTTCTTATTTCGGGAGTTTTGGCACTGTATGCCGACTGGTTTGACAACAGCTGTGAAGGTAGTCTGGATTTTATCACTGAGATATCTGTAAACATGGCAACGGGCGGACTTGGCTCGTTCCTTTCCGCGGCGGAATTATCTGCAGTAAGGCTTAAATAAAGCCTGATTATCCGATTTAACGGAAGAGGTGGCGGCGTATTTACAATCTCCTCATCCCGATTAGCGGATATCAAATAAAACTTTAAAAGGAAAGAAAAATTATGAACGAGATGAAAGAAAAAAACAAGGTAAACGTGCGCGCCATGGTTTTTACCGCTATTATCGCGGCACTTATCTGTGTTGCCTCTCCCTTTTCAATACCAATGCCCGGCCTTGTGCCAATTTCGCTGGGAACTTTCGCTATATATCTGGGCAGCGCTCTTCTCGGCGGTAAGCGTGCAACTGTCGCAGTTGCTGTATTTATACTTATCGGAGCGGTGGGACTTCCCGTGTTCACGGGCTTTACAGGAGGTTTTGCAAAGCTGCTTGGAGTTACGGGCGGATATATAATCGGATATGTTCCGCTGGCTTATATCACGGGCATTTTTTCGGAGAAATTCAATAACAAGATTTTCTTTATGCCTGTGGGAATGATATTGGGTACAATTGCGCTATACGTCTTCGGTACGGCTTGGTTTATGATAGCTACCGGTTCGAATCTTGAAGCGGCGCTTATGAGCTGCGTTGTTCCTTTCCTTATCGGTGACAGCATTAAAATTGCTGTTGCTACCGCTATCGCAAAGCCGCTTCAGACAAGACTCAACGGCTATCTTTACGATATGTAAAGCGGGGCGATTAAATGGAATCCGCTTCGGTAATAGCGTTTCAGGCAGTAGTGATGTTCATTCTGCTTTTTGTGGGTTATTTCCTCTACAAAAAAAATCTATTGGGTGAAGAAGCCACAAGACAGCTCTCAAACATTACTATCTCAATAATCAACCCTATTGTTATTTTCAATTCCTATCAGACAGAATTTAACTCCAATATGCTGTTTGGGCTGCTGTGCGCTATGGCATTGGCACTGGCAGCACAGGGGATATTCGTTCTTGCGGCTCATATCGCAGTGAGAAAAGGAAGATTAAACAGCTCCATAGAGCGTTTTGCCCTTGCTTACTCCAATTGTGCTTTTATGGGTATACCCCTTGTGGAAGCAGTTTTTGGCAGCGACGGTGTGTTCTTTCTCACTGCTTATATCACTATGTTCAACATTTTTATGTGGACACACGGCGTGTGTGTTATGAGCAGCGAAAAAGGAGGAGTAAAGCAGTTTGCGAGAGTTCTTGTTTCACCCTCGATGCTTGCGATAGCATTGGGTTTGGCTACGTTTTTCACAGGACTTCGACTTCCATCCGTTATTCAACTTCCGCTAAACTATCTCGGAGCTACCAACACACCGCTTGCAATGCTTGTTTCGGGAGCCACCATCGCTA
>CAJTMU010000183.1 GCA_910577365.1 uncultured Oscillospiraceae bacterium
TGATAGGAATACCCCATCTCCCCCGCCACAATCGAAAGCTCTTTGTGCTCGACATAGCACCCGTACAGTACCGCCGAATATTTACGGTTTTTAAGATCGTTTATCATATTTATAATATCGTGACGCTCTTTGAGCAGCCCGCGGATCTCGCTGTCAATTACTTTCTCATGCTCCATCATGTTGTCGGTAAGCCTTACAAACGGAGCTTCGCCTGTCGCTGCTCCGTTTGTAAGCTCCTTTGAGTAGTTTATGCCGTTTACTCCGGTCAGCGAAAGGCGTTCTCTCATATCCTTTTTTTCTTTGACTTTTTGCCTTATTATCAAATCAATGGTGCCGATCCTGTCCAGATATTCTTTTGCCGTCACGATATTTCCCCCTATGTCATCGTCAGCGGATTTCCCGCGGAAATAAGAAAGCATGACAGTGGAAGTCACCCGTTTTCCGCACCGCCAATATATCCACTATGTATACGCCCTTTCAGCCTTACCACTCCGCTCTGAACCAACCGTGATATCCGTCGCCCTCAAAAAACAGGTAGGGCAGAGTCGGAGCGTATGGCTCTAAAGTGGGCGGAGAAGCGCCGTTTACCCATTTCTCCAGTTCCTCGACACATAACTCGCGGATATCCTCCGTTATCGGCGCAGTCTCGTCATAGGCGAACTGATACGGCGCTGTTACCACGGCTTCTATCGTGTTCATATTGCGGAAGTCGTAGTCGGTGCTGTCTATCCGCTGGAACACTGTCCACACTATAAGCCGCTGCTCATCGGCGGAGCATGCTCCCGCTTCTCTGTACACCAGCTTCGCGAGCATATCCACGTCGCTGTCTGTGTATTCGTAATGTGGGGGCTTTTCATCTTTTGGAGCAGCAACAGCTCTGATCGGTTCAATTTGCCATGTATTCTCGCTTTTAAGCGGCTTTTCCATATAAGATATATACTTGTGTTCCTCAGGCTTAAAAGCGCTTTTAAGCTCTTGTGGAGCGTTTTTGAATGATGTCAGTAGCATGGTAGCTCCGCATACTGTCAAAAACGCCGCAATTCCTGCCGTGTACCTCCTTATTCTCATCTAAATTTCCTCCTTTTTATCTTACGATAATGTTCGTCAAGTCAGAGCAAGCAGATTTTCCGCAGTGACAAGAAATCTGTCGGGATCTGCAAAAACCTCGCCGTAGCTCTCCTCGCCCTCAAATTCGTCAATTACAGCTCTTTCCGAAGCGGACATATCACTGTAAGCCTTTTTGCCGTAGGACGGCGGCAGACCGCCCTCTTTGCGCCCCGCAAAGATATTGAAACGTTTAAGCAGCTCCATGTCCTTGAAAACGATATGCGCGGTACCTTTTTTGTAGAACGTTACCGTAAAATACTTAAACTCAATATTCTGCGACTGCTCTTCATTCTGCGCCCGCTCCATGATCCTATCAACGGTCTCCCAGCAATCGGTAATGCCTGTATCAAGGTAGCTGAACACCTTTTCAATGTCGGCGAGCTTTCGCCGCGGGCGATAACCCAAATCCAGAACCCTGCCGCCGCGTCTGTCCCAGTTATCGTGAAATGCGTCGAGGGGAATAATGACCTTTTTGTTGATTACACCGCATTTATTTGTCGCCCAGCCGTTATAGTAATGGTGGATATTTTTCGCACATTCGTGATACCAGGAATGATCTCGTGCAAACTCATGGAAAAGCT
>CAJTMU010000184.1 GCA_910577365.1 uncultured Oscillospiraceae bacterium
TTCGCTTGTTTGCCTGTAAAAACTGTCGTATTTGCCCCGCACCCCCGACAATCGGGAATATTTCAGACTGTTGTTGGCACAACATCATGGGACTCTCACCCCGGCATGGTTCTCATCCCGCCGCCCCCACTGCTTCTAACTTATGGCCGGACGGAAGTATCATTATCCCCTTGTGCAGGTAATCGCGCACCGACTGCCACATCGGTTTTGGGAGCTGCTATTTATCGCTCGGTTACGGATCATCTTACGGAATAATATTGAGCCGTAGCTCTTTCGGCAATGTGCCGTGCTTGTCCGATATTGTGATCCAGGGAACGTCTTGGCGTAGCGCTCCTTTCGCTTTCAACCACTATGGGCTGCGCAAGGGAAAGTATCTGAAATACTACTATTCAATTTTCAATGAGCAACAGAGGGTAAAATTTAACCCTCTATATATAAGCCACGAAAATCAACTCGGTAACGCATTATTTTAAAATTTTTTTCATTCGCCTTGAAATTGTCATTTCTGAAACACCTTCCTCGGCGGCGATATCCTTTTGGAGTTCCTTGTTCCAGTACACACGGATCAGTAGCTCCTTTTGCTGCGGCTGCAGCTTTTCAATCGCCGCCATAAGCTCCCTTGTCCGTTCCGCCTTGAGGACGTCGTGCAGCGGATCGGTGTCAGCGGGTATGTAGCGTCCTTTTTCCTCCAGTACCGACATATAAGTATGACGGCGCGTTTCCCTGCGGTTAAGGTTGAAGTCCGCCTCGTCCATCTCGGAAATGTATTTGCCGAGCTCGTCATCGACCTCGACCTCCGTAACCTCGCCGGGAATTTTGCTCAAAAATTCATCGTATTTAACTATCATGTTAAACCTCCTGTGTTTTTCGTTGTTGAATGGAACAAAAATACAGGAGGCGGAGCGCGTGAGTGGTAATACGTCACCGTTCCGCTTTTTTTGACATAAAAAAAGCGCGTTTGCCGTGAAGCAAACGCGCGCGATATTTTTATTTTGAAAATCCTTTCTTTTTTTCGGCGTTTATGGGAATTACAGTAGAATTTTGTCGGCAAAAAAATTCCCGCGGTCTTACGAAAAACCGTGGGAATTCTTCCTTCATGGCGCGCCGTTTTGTATAAGCGCCCTGTTTTATCGATTTTATGAAACACATTCTTCCTTTATTTTATCATTCTGTCAACGTTCCCTTTTATTATACAACATTGCGACATAAAAAGCAATGGTTTTTCGCTGTATTATTGCGTCTGAGAGGCGTTTGTGTCGAATTATGATGCTTACGAAAATCCCGTCAAAACAATTCTGCCCCGCATTTCGTAATGCGGGGCAGAAGCTATTTATATTAACAACAATGTTTTCGATATCGGACGGGTATTGCAATTATGATTTAACTTCAAGGCTGAAATTGCCGTCAAGGTCAGCCTTTAATGTAATCGTGCGGATATATTTTTTATAAAAATTCATAATTTCAGTATCGCTTGCTTCTATCCTTGACTGCTCGAACAGCATACGGGCAAGCTCCTTGCCGTTATAGGTTAGAAGATCGGGAAGCCGTTTTCTGAGTGCGCCGATCAGTACGCTTGATTTTGTCAATATTACTTTACACAATTTTCTCCAAAAAACGAGTTTTTTGGATCACCACCAAAATTCACTCCGC
>CAJTMU010000185.1 GCA_910577365.1 uncultured Oscillospiraceae bacterium
TAAAAAAGTGACCATAGAGAGTAAGTACAAAAAGCAGTCGGGCGGTCACGGTCAGTACGGTCACGTTAAAATAGAGTTTTCGCCCTGCGAAAGCGACGAGCTTATTTTCGAGGAGAAGATTGTCGGCGGCTCTGTTCCGAAGAATTTCTTCCCCGCGGTTGAAAAGGGACTTGCCGAAGCGGCGGAAAAAGGCTCTATCGGCGGATATCCCGTTGTAAGAGTAAAGGCTACTTTGATAGACGGCAGCTATCACCCCGTCGACAGCTCGGAGATGTCCTTCAAGACGGCAGCTTCCATGGCGTTCCGCGACTGCATGAAGCAGGCTGAGCCTTATCTTCTCGAGCCGCTTCAGAGTTTCAAGATACTTGTCCCCGACGATAAGCAGGGCGACGTTATGAGTATGCTGTCCAAGCGCCGCGGCTCGGTTCTGGGCATGAACAGCGTTGGCGGCGGCATGACCGAGCTTGCCGCGGAAGCTCCCGAAGCGGAAATGCAGGATTTCGCGCTGGTTCTCCGCCAGATAACGCAGGGTCTTGGCGAGTTTACCGCTGAGTTCGCGAGATACGAAATGCTGCCCGCGGGCGCGGAGGTAAAGGGATAAATGTCCGATTATGTAAAGATGTTCACCGTAGAAAAATACGCCGAGGTCTGCTTTTATATTGAAGATGAGAAAATACTCATCATTGGCGAGAAAATGAACGATATCGAAGAAATGGCATATATGAACGGCTATAACTGGGAAGCGTTCTTTAACTGCTATCTGAAAAAGAATGCACCTGAACTGCTGGAGGGTATGCAAACCGACCCCGAAGCGGGAATGTATGTCGCTTATTATGATATTTCGGAAGAGAATAAGGTCAAGGCGGAGCGCTTTGCGAAAATAATCGTTTCCCTTGTAGAAAACGAGGAGGAGCTTTACGATTTCCTGCGTGAAAACACCGGTGAAATCGAGTGGGATTAACTCATTTATTTGCTTATAATTTAATTAATCAAGCTGATGGGCTGCTTCCAATGCGAAGCAGCCCATTTAATATATCGCAAAGTTTTTTACGGATATACCTTTGTTTTGCGCAAGACGTACAGTTTGCCCCGTTCCGCTTCTTGAATTCGTCATGTAACACAAACACAAATCGGAATATTATACAAGACGGATATTTCTAAGCCTGAAGCAGCCGTTTAAATAATGTTCGGAAATAATTTCCACGTTGTCGGCGAGGTCAAGTATACGATTAAACTCCCGTTTTTGAGTAGTTGTCCATTTTAAAGTCTGTTCTTCGGGCGGGCATGGCAAAATAAGATGAAGTTTTATAATTGGGTGCTTTTCACGAAGCTTGATAACTGCATTTTCGCAAATCATATCCCAGCCCAAAGCACCGCCCGCGTAAAAATTTAATACGCCCGAGCATATTATTTCGTTCAGAAATGAATAAAGATTTTGTATGATTTTTGTGTCCCATGAAATGAGCCTATGCCCTGTAAAACAAGCCGTTTTCATAATTTCACCTTGCTTTCCAAAATGTTTATTGCTTTTAAATCAATATAATATGTTAATTATAATTATATTGTATCATATACAATTCTTTTTGTCAATACAATATGATATAA
>CAJTMU010000186.1 GCA_910577365.1 uncultured Oscillospiraceae bacterium
TCTGCTCAGTTTATTATATGATAAACTGTCGCACTATTATATAGTATATTTTGTGGGAGATTTATAATGAAATATAATGGCCTTATAATAGATGATGAAACGCAATTTTAACGCAGGAAATTTTTAAAATATCCTACATCAGCAATACGGAGCAAAATTTTGAAAAAGAATAATGTATTTATCTAAGGAAGTACGCTGCATTTTGCGCAAAACTCCGCGTATTGTTGTTGATTTAGGCGGGTTAAAAATTTTTAAATATTAATAAATATGCTTAGGTCAATACTTTATATACAGACTATAATGCTGCATGGAAGTATTGCGGTATCGTTTTATATTTGCATTGAATCTTTTTCTGTTATAAGCGACACTATTGCATTGGCAATGCCGTCATGCGCCTTGAATACAAATTTTCCATTGTACTTTTTTGCGGTTTTTTCGGCAATTTCCATACCATGTCCATGGTCACCGTTTTTGGTGGATTTGGGGTAGTTTTTTGATTCGTGGTGCTCCCGCGATGTGGAATTGCTGACATGAAGTATCAGCAGTCCGTGTTTCCTTCCAATAGCGACCCTGACAAATCCGTTTTGCTGTTTCGACGCTTCACGAATGGCGTTGTCAAGAAGGTTTGCCAGAAGCGAACACAAATCTATTCTGTCAATCGGAAAAACTTCCGCTCTTTCAACCATGGCGGTAAATTCAAGGCCGCTTTCCCGCGCTTCCTGCTGTTTTTTCCACAATACTGCGTTTACAATGCTGTTTTCACAGAAAAGCGGCACAGACATATTTAATGCTTTTTCTTTCATTTCGCCGATAAACGTTTTGCTGCTTTCAGAGGACCTGTCATTTATCAGGGCTTCGGCAATTGAAACCAGATTGTTGATGTCATGTCTATATTCACGTATCTCGGTAAACTTATCCGCAAGACTGTCGTAGTATTGCAGCTGAAGCTCCATTTGCTTTTCCATTTCTGCAACACGGCTTCGTGTTCTGTAAAGATTATCATTGTCGCGCAGCGCTGTAAACATAAGCACGTCGGATATAAGAGATATGATTACAGCGAGAAACATAAATGGGTTATCAAACACTTTAAAATCTGACTCCATAAACCATGTCGGATATGTGCAGGCAGCTATAAAAATAGTTTGTCCTGCACATATCCGACATGGTTTATGGAAATATTAATCGCCCCGAAAAACAAAGGAAACAGCCATTTTAACAGCCCTTTCCTAAGCCCGAGAACCGCTCCGCAGCACAATCCGCACAGTGGTATAATAATATACATGGCACACCAAGCAAAACCCATAATGTCATCGGGATCAACACAAAATACCCAGCCGTTCACAATTGCTGCCACAGTCAGCGAAGAAGCAAGCACAGCGATTTCCGCAGTATATCTGCGCAGTCCCCGTTTCATTTTTTTAAGTGGCTCCGCGCTGTTAACAACAATTTTATTTTCCGCCGCATGCTTCATTACCCCGCCGCAATCCGGACATGCAGCTATATGCCGATCCACAAGCTTTTTGCTGCTTTCGCTCGCCATATTTTCCACATACAGCGGAATTAGATCCCTTACAATCTCGCAATCATTC
>CAJTMU010000187.1 GCA_910577365.1 uncultured Oscillospiraceae bacterium
TAACGGCCATAATTATGATGATTTTTCCGCGAAGGACATGTCAGATAAAAATTCCACCAAAACGCTTAACCGTGCGGATCTGGAGCTAATTTCAAGGCATAATCATCAAGGTTATTCTGAGAGGGACTTGACGGGTGAAAATTTGAACGATCCGTATAGTGGTGCGGGTTCGGAACAATTTAAAGACTACGGATTTCCGGATTTTACAGATGGTAAAAGGGACGATGAAATGTTTGCCGGTTCGCTTAACAAAGCGGAGTCAGAACATTCTTCCGAGGTAAAATATCCAGATTTCAGTGATAAGCCAGAGGATAAAGGGAAGGAGTTGCCGCGTGATTTAACGCATAGCGCACCCAAAATAATAAGAAAGAATGCGGCAGCTATCTCTGCTTACGGGAAAATGGCAGGCGCTGTTGGCGGTGCTTTGCCCGAATTTGAAAAAACCAGTCGCCCCGAAGCGCATCAGGAATATGCTGAAAAGCCTCAGCCTGTTTCTCTCAGTGCCGATCCCGATCCGTTCAAAGACGTTGGAAGTATATTTGACGTTCTTGAAAAATCCGAATCTGATATGAGCGGACTTGCGTCCGCCAAGGTATTTGATGACGTCACGATGAATGCAGATACTTCTGAGCAGTCAACATCAAAATCTTCATATTCCGAGGAGCGCACAGTACCGAAACCTATGCCTGTACGTGGCACGGAAGATGATTTTACGGAGGACGAGCCAACGCCGGAGTGGGAGGAAATAGCCCCTGTTACGGCAGAAACAGCCCCGCGTGGAATATGGACGGAAGAGCGCAATCTTTTTCCCAATAGTTCCGATAGCTATGACGGCTCCGATTCCGATGAACAGTCCGAGCTTGCTATGCTTAAGGAGCGCAAACGCGCCAGAAGCAACAAGACTCAAAGGCTGTTTGACGCTATAATGCGTGAGCCCGATGATAATCCTAATTTTCGCAGAAGGTAATAAAGTAAATTAAGTAAAATTTGCCGAAAGATTCGTCAAAATGACAAAAAAATTTGTGCAAATATACGATTGAATTTATTGTTGGAATAGTTTATAATAGTAGTAACCAGGTGAGATTGTTTTCGCCTGCTTATAAATTATTTATTTTGGAGGATTACTAACATGAAGTTAAGAAAAATTTTGGCAGCGGCTTCTGCTGCTATCGTAGGTGCTTCTCTGCTTACCATTTCCGCAAGTGCATATGATACTTTTCTGATGTATGCAAGTGCTGACTGGTCTGCACAGAAGATGGAGCTTGGTGCTTGCCCCGACGGTGAGGTTAATATTACCGGCGACGGTACATACACTGTTTCCGCTTACGGTATGGAGTTTGAGGATGAGGATACCGGTGAGATGGTTCCTATTCCCGCTGTCGGCGCTGTTGTTTTCTGTGTTGATATCAGCGATCTTGCGCTTGATCTCTATGGCGGTAAGGATGCCGAGGGCTATGACGACTGCCAGACTTCTGCTGACAAGATGGCTTTTGCAAAGGCTGCTGGTCTTAATATTACCGATGTTTCTATTCAGACAAAGAACGTTGACGGCTCGGTTGTTGATATTGC
>CAJTMU010000188.1 GCA_910577365.1 uncultured Oscillospiraceae bacterium
CGCGTTTCTGCTTAGCATTGTACCGCTCAACCGCCGCTCCGAAAATTTCATTGTATGCTTGATCAATGGGTTGGTCACGAACGAGTGGAAACCACAATGCAGGTATATGCGCACCTTTATCCCAACAAGCAAGAAAAGCTCTCGGCAAGGCTAGATGAACTAATGAAGAACGGAGATGATAATAATGACGGATAATGAAAGGTCTAACGCTGATAACTTTTACAAAATGATGATAAGACAGATGACCGATCCGTCCTATCTTCCAACGATCTCAATGCCCGAACTGTACGAGAACGTGTACAGCAAAAGTCCGCCGATAATCGACGGACTGCTTTACCCGGGAACTTACTTATTTGTTGGTGCACCGAAAGTTGGTAAGAGCTTTTTTATGCTCCAGCTGGCGTATCACATCAGCACGGGAACTTCTTTGTGGGAGTATCCCGTGCGTAAGGGTACGGTGCTTTATCTCGCTTTAGAGGATAGTTACCACCGACTGCAAGAGCGTCTTTATCGTATGTTCGGCACAGACTGCGCACCCGACTTGCACTTTTCGGTATCGGCTCATCAGCTTGGAAAAGGGTTGGATGAGCAACTGAGAGGTTTCATCAACGAACACCATGACACACGTTTGATAATAATCGATACGCTCCAGAAAGTTCGCGAGCTGGACGGCGATGCTTACAGCTATGCCAACGATTATGAGATCATTACAAGGCTGAAAAAATTCGCGGACTTTGTTGGAATTTGTTTGCTGCTCGTTCATCATACCAGAAAGCAAAAATCAGAAGACGCATTCGATATGATCTCCGGTACAAATGGATTGATGGGCGCGGCGGACTGGGCGTTTCTTCTGCGGAAAGAAAAGCGTACTTCAAATACGGCATTTCTTGAGATATCCGGACGCGATCAGCAAGACCAGAAGTTGACGCTTGTGAGGAACGAGGTAAGCCTTGGGTGGGATCTCGAAAACGCCGAAACAGAACTTTGGAAAGAGCCGCCCGACTCCTTGTTGAAGCAGATCTCACGCCTTGTAACGGACGAGTGTCCTGATTGGGTCGGAACGGCAACAGAGCTGGTGAAAGTTCTCACAGTCGATATACCGATAAACTCGATAACGAAAAGGTTGAATGTTAGTGCGGCGCGGCTCTTGAATGAGTACAAGATCGTATATCGAAGAGGTCAGCGGAACGGAGAAAGGCGACCGCTTGAGTTGCACAAGGTGATCGAGGAAATAAAATCGTGACAGCGAATGACAGTTGTGACAGCTTTTTGAGGGCGGGTGCGGTGTGTAAAAACCGTCATAGCTGTCACAACCGTCACCGAAAGGAGAACCAAAT
>CAJTMU010000189.1 GCA_910577365.1 uncultured Oscillospiraceae bacterium
AGTCCCAGCGGACAAACTCTTACGCAGCGCCCGCAGCGTATGCAGGAGGAGGTATTTCGATCGTCATAGGTCTTGACCGCGAGCAGAGCGTTTGTCGTTTTGACGACGGGCATATCCATATTTGGAATGGACATTCCCATCATAGGACCGCCGCCGATAAGCTTTATCACTGAATCGATGTCGGTTTTGCAGAATTCCAGTATCTCACGGAAGGAAGTACCAATTACGGCGCGAACGTTCTTTGGCTCGCCGACTGCGTTTCCGTCGACGGTAATTCGTCTTGTGACGAGCGGTATTCCCGTCCGAATATACCTGTACAGAAAAGCAGCCGTAGAAACGTTTAGCACGATAACTCCTGTATCGGCGGGGAGCTGCCCCTCCTTTACAATTCTTCCCGTCGAGTTGTAGATTATCACCTTTTCCGCGCCTTGAGGATACGAGGACGGCAGTGTTACGATCTCTATCGTATCGTCCGTTTCGGTTATTTTCTCGAAGCATTTTATAGCCTCGGGTTTGTTCGCCTCCACAGCGAGCTTGCAGCAGTTGATGCCGAGCTGCTCTTTGACAAGCCTGATTCCGCCGATAACATCATCGGGACATTCTATCATCTCACGGTAATCAGCCGTTATGTAGGGTTCGCATTCCGCAGCGTTGATAACGAGCGTGTCTATGGGAGCCTTGGGGCTTAGCTTTATATGGGTGGGAAATCCCGCGCCCCCCAGTCCGCAGGAGCCGCTTTCGCGAACGGCCTTGATAAAACTGTCCTTATCCGTGATGACGGGCGGTTTTACGTCGTCTGGGACCGTCTGAAGACCGTCCGTTTCAATCTCCACAGCTTTGCACAGCGCACCGCCGACGGTACGGTAATCGCTTACGGCGGTTACCTTGCCCGAAACGCCCGAGTGTACGGGAACACCGAACGGAGCGTCCATATCGCCTATTTTCTGACCGACCTTTACCTCGTCGCCGACCTTTACAAGCGGCTGACACGGCGCTCCCATGTTCATCAGCATAGGTATCTTCACCCTTGAAGGCAGCGGAAAGTCCACCGTTACACTGTTTTCTGTATTTTTACGGTGATTAAGCTTTATTCCGTTGAGCTTCTTCATATTTCTCTCCTTAATAATATGTATTTATTCGCATCTTTCGCCTAAGCGCGGCAGGATAAGCTTAAAAACGGTTCCCGTGAATATTCCCGAGACAATGCCCGAGATAACAAGCACAGGCAGATATGAAAACGTCAGAATACTCCCCGTAAAGACCGAAGCCGCGGCGAGCTGACCTAAATTGTGGAATATCCCTCCGAGTGCCGACATAAGAAG
>CAJTMU010000190.1 GCA_910577365.1 uncultured Oscillospiraceae bacterium
AACAGGTTATACCTATGTAGGAATGGAAGACGGAAAAATAGTACACAACCTTGATAATCCCATTATCGAGCGCGCTCAGGAATATATGCTGAATATGAAACTGAACGACCTTCCTTGTCCCAAGGGAGAGCGCGGCTGGCAGATATATCCCTCTGACGTAAAGAATGGAAAGACACTGTTCTATCCCGTTGGCGTGTATGCTCTTTATCCTTACAACAACATTATTCAGGACTTGGGCGAGGAAATGGAAGATGTAATGCTTGTTCCAATGCCTAAATGTACTTACACTGACGAATATTATCTCCCTGCCGTTGTAGTAGGATATTCGATATGCAAAGGCGCTAAAAATCCGGAAGGCGTAGGTGCGTATCTCAACTGCGAGATGGCAAGCATAGACAGCGAGGCGGGCAAAGAGATTGGCAGACGTCAGGCGTTTGAGGAGCATGGCTGGACTCAGGAACAGTACGATATGTTTGAACTCGTCCAGGAAATGACCAATGAGCATCCTGTATTTGAGTTTTACAGCGCAGTAACAGAAGCCGTAAATGAGGCTATACACAACCCCATGAAGGAGTGCTACAATAACGGCGTAAGCTGGACGCAGACCAAGGAAAGCATTCGCAACGAGGTGCAGTCTTACCTTGACGATGCAAACGCTAAATTAGCGGCACAATAATAAGCTGAAAGTTTCTTCCTTCCATAAAAACGGAGTCCTCCCTTTATTGGGGGGCTTCGTTTATTGCGGTTCTGAGCTTCACTGAGCCAAAGCTGACATCTAAACAATAGGAGAATAGCTATAAAGGAATTTATGCCCTGCAACTTTATAAACGATGGTACTCTATCGATCAAGCCTAACGCATTCATCTTTGGTAGAATCTCCACAAACATATGCAAATGATTGGGACAGATTTTTGTCTCAATCATTTTTATCCCTTTCCATCCAATAATTTTGGTAGAACCAGACGTATTTAAATTACCCACACAAAGATTTCTTTTTTGTGTTTTGGCAGGAATCAAATCTCTCTTTCACTTGTTCGGGAGAGGAGTAGCCCATTAATGAGGCAGTTA
>CAJTMU010000191.1 GCA_910577365.1 uncultured Oscillospiraceae bacterium
TTGTCCACCCGCCCCATTTGTGAGTATGTTCAAGTGATGGCAGAACGACTGTGACAGTGCCATAATCGGTGCTTGTGTAAACGTCCTTGCCCTCTGCTTCCTCGGTCGGCTCGACGTGCTGTTCTTCGACCTTTGTCCATACCGTGGTATCGGTCAGCGCGGGAACGTCCGTTTTAGTCTGCTTTTCGCCGCAGGAGCATTTGCGTTCCGCCGTGCCTGTTGTTGTAAGGGTGGGTTCTGTTGTCAGCGACCAATTGCCCCACGAATGTTCGGTCATGTCTTTTTTATAGCCGCAGACAGAGCACTCCTGCCAATGGTTTGTCTCGTCACTTTTATCCACCAAAGTATGCTCGGCTTCGTCTGTTTTGTCGTCGCAAGAGGTACACTCGTGCCAATGCTTTGTAGCGTCCGACGACCATTCATCGCTATAAGTATGAGGCGGCGCCAACTGCACCTTACTGTCCTTATAAACAACTCTTTGCCCTGCTATATCCGCTGTAAAGCTTCCGCTTATATCGGAAGCGACTGCACCCGTTACGGCAACGGTACCCGACAAGCAGTCGGTGGGTGCCGTTGCGGTGGTAACGCCTATCTTGGAATCTGTTGAGAAGTCATCTCCTATGGTGAGGGTCTTATTGGTATAGAGATATACATTGTTTGCGGAGTCGTCGGATTTTTTATTTCCCGTGATGTCAACTTTCCTGTTAAGCGTTACTGTGCCATACACAACCATTCCGCCGCCATTGTTGGCGGCAGTATTGTCGGAAATTGCGCCGTTGTTCATTGTGAATGTTACGTAAGAACTAACAAATACACCGCCGCCATTGCTGGCGGCAGTATTGCCGGAAATTGTGCCGCCATTCATTGTGAATGTTCCGGCACCAATATTTACACCACCGCCGTTGGCGGCAGTATTGCCGGAAATTGTGCCGCCATTCATTGTGAATGTTTTGAAAACATATACACCTCCGCTGCTGCCATTGGTGACAGTATTGTCGGAAATTGCGCCGCCGTACATTGTGAATATTACGTAAGAACTAAC
>CAJTMU010000192.1 GCA_910577365.1 uncultured Oscillospiraceae bacterium
CACTGATGGGTATGATAGCGCGGAAGGTCAAAGCAGATGTCAATGTTATCGCTCTTGTAGGAGAGCGTGGACGCGAGGTGCGCGAATTTATAGAGCGCGATCTCGGTGAGGAGGGAATGGCACGGTCAGTGTTGGTCGTGGCTACCTCGGATCAGCCCGCTATGATGAGAAGCAAGTGCCCCCTTACCGCTACCGCTATTGCGGAGTACTTTATGAAGCAGGGCAAGGATGTTCTGCTGATGATGGACAGTCTTACGCGATACGCTATGGCGCTGCGTGAGGTAGGACTTTCAACGGGCGAACCTCCAATAGCGAGAGGTTATACTCCCTCAATTTACAGCAATATGCCCAAGCTGCTTGAGAGGGCGGGTAATTTCCCCGAAGGCTCTATAACGGGCATTTATACGGTGCTTGTTGAGGGTGATGATACCAACGAGCCTATTGCTGATACGGTGCGCGGTATTATTGACGGACATATAATACTGTCAAGAAAGATAGCAGCGCAGAACCGATATCCGGCAATTGATATTCTGGAAAGCGTTTCGCGACTGATGAGCGAAATAGCAACAACAGAGCATAAAAAAGCGGCGGGGCAGCTGAGAAATCTGCTTTCGCTGTATACAAGCAACTACGACCTTATCTCCATAGGCGCATACAAGCATGGAACAAATCCTGCGCTGGACGAGGCGATAAGGAAGATCGACAAGATTTATGGCTTTTTGATGCAGTCTGTTAACGAATCCTTTACATTGGAGCAGTCGGTAAAGCTTCTCATGGAAGCTGTTTCTGATGATAAGCAGCAGGCTTGATATCATGGCTGAGGGCAGTTGAAAAGAGGTGTTGCTGTGAAGAGGTTTCATTTTTCCCTTCAAAAGCTGA
>CAJTMU010000193.1 GCA_910577365.1 uncultured Oscillospiraceae bacterium
TATACAAAGCTATTACACAAAACTGATAAACACCGCCGACACCGACCTTACCCTTGAGGATTATACAAAAAGACAGCAGGCTTTTCTGTTCACCAGCACCGAGAGCAATAACCCCGGACAGTACTATATCCCCTACGGAGATACGGCGGACGGCATTTTCGTACTTTCGGACAGCTCAAAGACCACTATTCTGGAGAGGCTGGGGATTGAGGAGGAATAGGGATATGTTTAAAGACCTTGTTTTCGACTACGTAAAAACCCAATTCGGCACCGCTCCCGAATATCTGTGGGAAAATTCTCCGGAAAGCGCAGTTTTAATACTAATCTTTGGTCAACATTTTTTGTCTATAATCTGACCAAAGATTAGTATAAGACACAGAAACGGTAAATTGTACGCGGTTGTGATGAAGGTTTCCAAAAGCAAGTTGGGACTTGAAAGCTATGACGGTGTATTTATACTCAACGTCAAGTGCGAGCCGCTGTTAGTAGACTTTATGACGCGCTCCGACGGCTTTTTTCACGGATATCATATGAACAAAAACAACCGGCTCACAATTCTGCTGGACGGTACGGTAGATACGGACACCGTTTTTGAATTTATAGACAAGAGCTATAGCGAGATAAGCGGAAACGCAAACGGAAACGTAAGAAAGGAGAAAAAACATGCCTAACTTCTTATCCTCGGAAGGAACCAAACAGATACATTATGAAATAATAGAACCAACGGGCGGTGAAAAGCCCAAGGCAGTTATACAGGTGGTTCACGGAATGTGCGAATACTTCGGCCGTTACGCCGAGTTTTCGGGTTTTATGTCCAATAACGGCTACGCGGTGGCGGGAGACGATCATTTAGGACACGGGCGC
>CAJTMU010000194.1 GCA_910577365.1 uncultured Oscillospiraceae bacterium
CAAGGAGATGGCTGCTGCCGAGATAGCAGAAGCAAAGGCGGCAAAGGAATCCGCGGCAAAGGCGGAGCAGGAATACCTTGACAGGCTTGCGGAGGCAAAGACGGAGGCTGCTGAGATAGTGAAGCAGGCTACCGCGAGAGCGCAAGCACGCGAGGAGGAGATAGTCGCTGAGGCAAACAAGCAGGCGCAAAGCATACGCGCCAAGGCGGAAAGCGATATCGAGCGTGACAAGAAGCGCGCAATCAACGAAATAAAGGACGAGATCTCCGAGATGGTAGTCCTTGCGGCAACCAAAGTCGTTGAACGGGAAATTTCGGAAAAGGACAACGAGGAGATTATCTCGGGATTCCTTGCGAACGTGGGAACCGCGGACTAAGCTTAAGGCTTAGGCGGCGAATAACAGCGGAAAGGAATTTTTTATGAACGACAAGGCTGAAAAAGTTTACGGCGAAGCGTTTTTCGAGCTTTGCATGGAGGAATGTCCCGATAAGGCGTCGGATGTATTCGAGGAGCTTTCCGCCCTCGACGGCGTTTTCGCGGACAGCCCCGAGTTTGTAAAGCTGATGGGAACGCCCACCGTTTCCGCCGAGGAAAAGGCGGAGCTTATCAAAGAAATAATAAGCGGCGGAAATGTGTCCGAGCTGTGCGGAAATCTTTTGTGCGTTCTTGCAGAACGTGGAAGGTTCGGCTGCTTTGCGGGCATTGTTAAAAATTTTCGCGCGCGGTATAACGAGCATTTCAAAATTGCCGAAATCACTGTTACTTCCAACACACCGCTCAGCGACA
>CAJTMU010000195.1 GCA_910577365.1 uncultured Oscillospiraceae bacterium
TTGAGGATATACGGGCAGAGCTGAACAAAATCTCGGAGGAGGACAAAAAAATTGCCGCCGAGAAGCAGCGGGAAAGCTCAAAAAAAGCCGATGAATCGGAATTGAAAAAAACGAATAAAGCGCTTGAAGACAAGCTTGCCATAAATAAACGAATAGAGCAAGCTTATTTTGAAGCGCTCAATGCGTATACCGATGAGGAAACAGGTATAAAATGGCTTAATAATAGCGTTGCTATTATCTCCAATACGCTGACTAAGTATGAGGAATGCGAAAAAGCGGAAAAAGAATCCACAGAGTTCGCCCGAAAGGCGGAGTTGCTTACAAGAGAAACAGACGAGGAATCCAAAACCGCGGCTGCGCTCTCGGAAGAAATTGAAAGACTTTCCGAGGAAAGCGGCTCGCTTGAAACCTCCGGTGTAAACATTGAAAAGCTGCGCAGAGAGACAGAGCTAATTGAAGCGCGGTATAAGGAACTGGACGGACTGCTTTCCGAAATATCCGCTCTCGGCGAGCTTGGTGTGAAAGCCGAAAAAGCCAAAAGCGAGTATGAAAAGGCAAGGAACAAGGCGCGTTTGCTCAGTCAAATCGCGGAAGATATGCAGACTGCGTTCAACGATAATCAGGCGGGTATTCTGGCGGAGCATCTTATTGTCGGGGAGCGCTGCCCCGTATGCGGCATGCTCTACGAGGAGAACCCATACCGTGCCGTTAAATCGGATT
>CAJTMU010000196.1 GCA_910577365.1 uncultured Oscillospiraceae bacterium
CATGATGGAACCGTGGGACGGTCCCGCTTCGATAATATTTACCGACGGTGACCGGCTTGGCGCTATTCTTGACCGCAACGGTCTGCGCCCCTCGCGCTACTATATAACGGAGGAGCAGGGGGACAGGTATCTCGTTCTCTCGTCAGAGGTCGGCGCACTGGATATTCCCGAGGATTGCATAATATGCAAGGAAAGGCTGCACCCGGGCAAACTGCTGTTGGTAGATACGCAGCGCGGGGAACTTATAGACGATGAAACCATAAAGGAATATTACAGCAAACGGCAGCCCTACGGCGAGTGGCTCGACCATAATCTCCACCCGCTGAGCGAGTATGACAAGCCCAACAAAAAGCCGATACGCATAAAAGGGGAGGAGCTTCAGCGGCTTCAGAGAGCCTTTGGCTATACCTACGAATCCATAAGGAACGTTATGATACCAATGGCGCTGAACGGGGGAGAGCCTACAATGGCGATGGGCACCGATACTCCCATTCCGCCGCTTTCAAAAAAGACCCCGCCGCTGTTTGACTATTTTAAGCAGATGTTCGCTCAGGTAACAAATCCACCGATAGACGCGGTAAGAGAATCCGTTATCACGGATACTTCGGTTTATCTCGGAGCTTCGGGTAATATTCTTGAGGAGGACGAGAGAAACTGTCTGGTTTTGCAGATAAAGAACCCCGTGCTTACAAATTTCGATTTGCTTAAGATACGCTC
>CAJTMU010000197.1 GCA_910577365.1 uncultured Oscillospiraceae bacterium
CTGTTTCCCTATGTTTCAATTAATACTAAGGAACCACTGATTAAATCGGTTCCCTAATCTTTGGTCAACATTTTTTGTCTATAATCTGACCAAAGCTTAGAACCTGTCCACATAGGAATGGTGCGTGGATTTTCGAGCAGATTTTGTCGAGGACAAGGCAAAATTTCGCCGGCTTGCTGTCGCAAGTCAAGAAATTTTAACACACGAGGTGTTCGGTCATTTGCCCAAAGTCGGCGCAAGGACGCGCCGACAGCAAAGCAAATGACGAAACGCAGTCATCGGCAAAATCTGCCGAAAAGACGCGTGCCAATTCCTATGTGGACAGGTTCTTATACTAATCCCTTTTTAAACTGTTGGATTAGTGCTTTGGGTGCAATCCCTTTTTAAACTGTGTGTATTTCGTCAGTTTAAAAAGGGATTGGTATAAAGATTACACCCGAAACACTTATCTTTGGTCAACATTTTTTGTCTATAATCCGACCAAAGATTAGTATCACATATATTTCTGTAAAATCGACTTTTATCATATTTTTTCTTTTTTTTCCCCAAATATACTACATACAAGAAAACATATAAAAAAACAGACCGCTTTTTTTCAAAAGCAGTCCGTTTTTCTTTTTAAACCAATTAAACCAACTCAATAATAGCCATCTCGGCTGCGTCGCCGCGGCGGGGACCCGT
>CAJTMU010000198.1 GCA_910577365.1 uncultured Oscillospiraceae bacterium
ATTGGGGCTGGTGTCCATGCCGTAGTTGATGGAGGAGAAGGGGGTCTGTGCGCCGGCCCGGCTGTGCATGGTGTTCAGGTTGTGGATAAACGCTTACATGGCCTGAAAGGTGGCGCGGTCAGTCTCCTTCTCCGCGTAGTGAACGGCCATGGACTGCGCCTTTCTCATCCGCTCCCCGTCGCCGTACTTCTCCTCCAGATAGGGCAGCTCCGCCGCCATATACTCCTGGCACTGCTCCAGATGGGGATAAAGCCCGGTCTCCTCCTCAATTTTCTCCCGCAGAGCCTTCAGGTCGCTATCCGGGTCCTCCATATCGTCATGCCAGAGCATCAGCGCCTTGGCCAGATTCCGGGTATAGTACCGGCGGAAGGTCTTCTTCACACCGTCCGCCATGCCGTAGTCGAAGTTGACAATGGCTTGTCCGCCGTGCTGGTCGTTCTGGTTGGACTGAATGGCGATACAGGCCAGAGCGGCGTAGGACGCAATGTCGTTGGGCTCCCGCAGATAGCCGTGCCCGGTGGAAAAGCCGCCTTTGAACAGCTTCTTGATGTCGATCTGGCAGCAGGTGGTGGTGAGGGTGTAGAAGTCCAGGTCGTGGATGTGGATGTCGCCCTCGCGGTGGGCCTTGGCGAAACGCGGGTCGATGACGCACATCTCGTAGAACTGCTTGGCCGACTC
>CAJTMU010000199.1 GCA_910577365.1 uncultured Oscillospiraceae bacterium
TATGTTTGCCGATTTCCATGTGGACAGGATTTTATAGCAACCCAAGAAAATACCGCAATACATATCGGCAATTCAAATCGCGCATAGCTGCATTTCCTACTCGCCGAGCCTTATACTAATCTTTGGTCAGATTATAGACAAAAAAATGTTGACCAAAGATTAGTATTAGACCGCTTTCGTCGCCCGTCTTGCTATGCGCGATTTGCTCTTGCCGATATATGTCGCGTTATTTCCTTGGACTGATATAGTATTGTGTTAAAACAAAAAAGCGTAAGGGATACAAATAAAATAGCATAAAGGACATAGCCTTTTTACATAACAGGGATTTTTTAAAAATCGAAAAAACGTATATTCCTCCGAATCATAAGCGGATTTTCCGCGTAAGATATTGACTTGTTAAGCGCCTGAAAATTATATCCGATTCAGAAATTCCTCCGCTTCCTCCCGGCTTTTAAAAATATAAATATCTTTATCTGAATATTTTTTCAACAAGTCCATTACCTTGGGTCTGCTTTGAAAATTATAGTTTTTTATAAACTCAATAAATTCCG
>CAJTMU010000200.1 GCA_910577365.1 uncultured Oscillospiraceae bacterium
ATGAAAGGCGGGCACGAGTGGTGGAAGTATGTTTATGATGAATACTATGACTGCGTGATCTGCCCGGAATACCAGCCCTTGGCATACCGTACCACCAACCGGGACGGTTACCGGGAATATTGCAGCGACCCAAAAATCTGCGCGCAATGTCCCACACGGCACCTGTGCACCCGCTCTAAAAACTGCGTTAAAACTGTCCTGCGCCATGTTTGGAAAGACTACGAAGAACTGGCCGATGACGCCAGATACACCCCGGAATACAAAGATCTTTATGCCAAACGCAAGGAAACCATTGAGCGGGTCTTTGCCGATGCCAAGGAAAAACATGGGATGCGCTATACGCTTTATAGAGGTCTGGCCCAGGTCTCCAAATGGGTGAGGCTTAAGTTTGCTGCCATGAATCTCAAAAAGCTGGCCAGATGGAAAGCAAGACGGCAATCGCGTCTCTCTTTCCTGCTGTTTTCTGCCCATATGTATCTTTTATGCTTTGCGGCCTGCCAGGATATTTCACTGG